>JAJXZA010000065.1 GCA_021780285.1 Planctomycetota bacterium | reverse complement strand
GTTGGGCAGCCTGTTTGTAATAGGCATCGAGGTCGCTGATGGCGACATTGCCGCGATCTAAACTCAGTTCGCGTCCCTGACGAATCAGCATGCCGAACTGGGTGCCAAAATCGCCCACATGATTCTGGCGAACGACCTGGTGCCCCAAGAAAGCCAGCGTGCGGGCGAGTGCGTCGCCAAGAATGCTGCTGCGCAGATGCCCGACGTGCATTTCTTTGGCGATATTGGGGCCGGCGTAATCTACCACGACGGTTTCCGGCTCGGCGGCGGCATCCACCGCGCCGCGCGACAAAAGCGCCGGATCGGCGGCAATGGACGAAAGCTGCCGCTCGAGCCACTGGGGCAATAGCCGCAGGTTAATGAAGCCAGGCCCGGCAATTTGCGGCGTCTCGCACATATCGCTTACAGCAAGATGCTGGACGATGCTCTCGGCAACTTTGCGCGGCGGCTGGCCGAGCTGTTTGGCCAGCGCCATGGCGGCGTTGCACTGATAATCGCCATGGCGTGCGTCACCGGGCTTGAGGGCCGCATCGTTGGCATACTCAGGGCCAAAGGCCTTACCGATGGCGGCGATAAATCGCCCGCCAAGAATGGCTTCAATGGATTGCACTTTTGAATGTCCTTTCAGGCCGATGGTTTGCGTTTGCCGACCGCTTTGCGGGGCTTTGCGGACGATTTCTTGGGCGCACGCTTAGCTGGCTTAGCTGATTTGGCCGGTTTTGCAGGCTTGCGGGCGTTGCCAGTCTTGTCTGCTTTGCGAGCTTTGGCTGTTTTGCCCGGCTTGCTTGCGCCGGGTTTGCCGCGTTTGGCTGCCGAAGCGGCGGACCGCTTTACGGGCTTGGCTTTGGCGGCGGGGGCTTTTTTAGCGGCTTTGCGCGGCGCCGCTGGACGACGTCTGGGCGGTGTTGCAGTTGAAGTTGCCGCACCGCCAGCGGCATCGGTGGCTGCTGCGACCTCGATCGTTTCAATCGTAATGAAGGCATCGCCGGTAAGCTCATCGGCTGGCGCGGTTGCGGGGGAAGACTGTTGGGCGCCGGCGGCAGGTAGTTCTACCTCGGCGGCATCGGCCAAGGCGTCTATTACGAGGGCTTCGACCACTTCAGCAGGCTTGCCGGGCAGTGGACTGGTAAGTGTTTCGACCAGTACGCGATCAGGCTCGGCGGGTTCGCCGGCGGGCGCCAGTGAGGCCCAGTCTACGCGCGGGCAATCGCCCCAGAGCATTTCAAGATCGTAAAAGTCGCGGCTTTCGGCATCGAAAACGTGCACCACCACGCTGACAAAGTCCACCAGAATCCATTTAGCCAATTCATAGCCGCTGGTGCGCCACGGGGCGTAGCCATGCCGTCGGCCAAGGTCTGACACTTCATCACAGACGGTGCGAATTTGGCGATTGGAGGTGCCGGTGGCCAGCACAAAGAACTCGGTTACGGGCGAGCGGCCGCGCAAGTCGAGGACGATGATGTTGTTGCAGCGGGTATCGCTGGCGCGGCGTGCGAGCATGGCGGCGAGGAACTGCGGTTCGATGTCGGGTGTTGTCATAGTGAGGATGCGCTTTCTTCTGGTTTCGGATGGCAGGCAAACGCCGCCAAACGAGCCGGCCGGCCCATTACCGCAGCGGTTTGCCGCTGCGGTGCCAGGGCGTGGTATACAAAGCATAGTTTCGCCGAAACGGGCGGAGTTATCCAGCGGCACGCGGGCCGCGAGAGAGTAGATGGAGATAGAGGCGCATCGCGACGGGGTTAACCGCAGGGGACGCGGGGTAACGCGGGGGTTTTTATAGTTTTAAGGCTAAACGCGGCGCGGCGGAACTAACCACAATACCGGGCACAAATCGCTGGAAGAGAACATCGGGACAGCCGGCGCGAGGATTTTTTAGATGGGGAACTGGGAGACGTTGGCGCGCAGGGCCGCGGAGGTATTCGGAGATTTTATATTTTTGGCGCTGCGCAACGACTCATTTGCCACTTAGCCACCCTCGCTCAAAGACGCCAAGGACTACGCGTGGAGATTAGCTCAGGAGGTTGAATATGGCTCATAAGTGATGGAAATTCACGGCCGTTCGCACCGTGCTGTTTTACCCACCGCGCGGCAGGCAATTGTGAATCACCCAGGTGGTAACGGAGCCGGCATTAGAGCGAAGCAACACCCGTGCCTGGCGCACCGGCTGCGGCGAGAGCAGCCGATGGCGCTCGGCGGCGGATGTGCGCCAACCGTGAGCGGCCGCACCCGTGCTTTGAAAATTGTGCAAATGGAGCGTTAGGGTACGAGCAGCCGCACTGCTATTTACATTGATCACCACGAGCCGCCGCAGGCTCGGATGCCATGCGGCAACGGTATGTGCATCGTTGGTGTCCATAAAGCGAAAACCCGGTTGAATGTGCCGACTGAACTGCATCATCACGTAATACTTCTGCGACACTGCGGCATGGGTTGCCGCGCCATTGAGGTCGCAATTCAAAAAGCCCCAGCCCCCGCTGTCTATCGCCTGCCAATAGACCCACGCGGCCGGCCGGAGTTCGCGCATGTCAAGGACAATTCGCTGCGCCATCGTCAGCCCGCTTGCATCGCCGTCGCCGTATTCCGACATCACCAGTCGTCTGCCCAATCGCCGGGCGGCGTCGTAAAGCGCTGTGCGCCTCGTACCGTGGTAACTGTGCGTATTAATCTGCCCGATCGAGCCAAGCGTTGGCGGCGAAAACGCGACAAGGGCGGCCAGCGTCTCATCAATGGAATTATCGTCGGGGGCGGCGACCACGGCAGGCAGGTTGAATTGCCGCAACTCCGCGGATAGCAACTGTATAATCCGCTGCTGCCCGGCGAGATCGAAATGACACCCTTCCTGCCAGCCTGCAAACTTCCACCAACGGCTTGCCGGTTCATTCAATGGCTCTACCGTGCGAAAATGTATTTGGAGTTTCGGTAATTTCAAGTAAAGCGCGTAAAGCCTCCGATGCAGTGAGTAGAAACAAAAACAAACACTGCAAGGAGGCACGATTATGGACGCAAAGGATGCTTACCAACGTA
>JAJXZA010000047.1 GCA_021780285.1 Planctomycetota bacterium | reverse complement strand
GGCCGACCAACTGTTGTGGGTTGCAAAGGCCGCGGCAAACAGCGGAGCCAGGGTCGAAACCGAACCATCCATCAGGCCGGCAAGCCCCGGCTGCACCACCTGCATGACAAAAAGCCGGCGCTCGGCTGCCTTCTCTTCATGCCGCACTTCCGCTGAAACATGCTCATGCTCCAACGACTCGGCCCGCTCGGCATGGCGGCCTTCCGCCTCGGCCAAATCGCCGAGGAGCTTGCGAACATCAGGGTTGGGGCTGTGTTGAGCAGCCTTTTCGTAAAAACGGCGGGTTTCAAGCTCCATCACCTCGGCCTGCCGGCGGATCACTTCCAAGCGCAGGTTTTTCATCAACCACACAGGCTTGGGTTTTATAAATCCACGAACATCTTCGCGGCGCACCAGCGGTATATGCTCGCCGAATTTTTTCTTGTATTCATCCAGCAGAAGCCGGCGATGTTCCGACTCCTCGGCCTGCATGCCCCGAAAGATTTCGGCCGATGCCGGAAAATCTTTGCCCAGGGCATCGGCGTAGTCGCTGTACATGCGGGCGTGCTCTTCTTCCAGAGAAATTGCCAGCGCTAAAATCTCTTTTTCTGTAAGGTCAAGGAACCGTTTAGCCATTGCCTATCCCAAAGTGCGTCCGGTGCATCCAACCACCAACCCAAGGCGGTATTTTATCAGGTAGGGGCGCATTTAGCACATGCTGGCTCCCCGGCATGGGGCTGATGTTAGTGGAGCGCTAAGATGCGCAATACGGGCTTTTAGCGCTGGCTCGCCCTGTTGGGATGCGGTATACTCGCGTGTCAGCAGGCTGGTTTTTAAAGGGACATTTGTGTCAGTGCATTTCATCGAACTTTTGGAACAACTCCATCGCAGGTGTCTTAACATGGCGGCGCTGGTGCAGGCGGCCGTCGAGCAAGCCAGCCAGGCCTTGCTTACCGCCAGCGCCCAGACCGCCCGGGTGGTCATGGACAACGAAGGGCAGATAGACGCCGAAGAAGTCGAAATTGAGCGGGCGGCCATTAATTTGCTCGCCCGGCATCAGCCGGCGGCAACCGATTTGCGAACGGTTTTTGCCATTGTCAAAATCAACAGCGACCTCGAACGCATCGGCGATTGTGCCTTTAACATCGCACAAATGATTGCTCCCCTGGCGGCCGCGCCCGTGGAGTTGCCCCACGATTTACGCATCATGGCCGAAACAACCCTCAAACAAGTCGGCGACACCACGCGCTGCCTGGCCAACCGGGACCCGGTTTTGGCCAACCAGGTGTGCCGCGGCGATGATGTGGTAGATGCGCTCTACCATCAAATATACCAGGATATGCAAACCGGCATGGCGCAGAATAAAGACCGTGTCGCCTCCGACCTGGCCTTTATTATGGTCGCCAAAAATCTCGAGCGTATCGCCGACCATTGCACCAACATCGCCGAAGAAGTGGTATTTTTAGTCCGCGGGCAGATTATTCGCCACACGCATACCCAAGAATAGCATTTTGTGCTCTCGGCCATCCGCCGGCCTTCCCTCAAGCCCGCGTTTCTGTTTGTTCATTGGGCATGCCGCCCGACGAGCGTATAATCACAGCCATTCATTTTGCCGGCTGACGGCCGGGGCGAGTAAAGGGTATTGCCTGTGATTGTGGTGACCGGTGGAGCCGGGTTTATCGGCTCGGAGTTTGTGCGGCAATGGATCGCCGAAGAATCGTCACAGCTTGTCAATATTGATAAGCTCACCTACAGCGGCAATCTCGAAAACCTCGCCGCTGTCGGCGGCAACTCCCGCCACCACTTTGTTCAGGCGGATATTGGCGATCAGGCTGTGATCGAACAAGTGCTTCACGAGCACAAACCGCGGGCCATCATACACTTCGCCGCCGAGAGCCACGTGGACCGCTCCATTCATGCCCCGGCCGATTTTATACAAACCAATATTGACGGAACGTTTCGGCTGCTCGAAGCGGTGCGGGCCTGGCGGGCGGCAGCGCCCAAAGAGTTCAAATTTGTTCATATATCTACCGATGAAGTATTTGGCTCTCTGCCGCTAAAGGCCGCTGCCATCTCTGAGTCGGCTGCGTATGCGCCGGGCAACCCCTATGCTGCTTCCAAGGCGGCGGCCGACCATCTGGTGCGGGCCTACATTCGCACCTACGACTTGCCGGCTGTGATCGTCCACTGCTGCAATAATTACGGGCCGTTTCAGTTTCCCGAAAAGCTCATTCCGCTGATGATCGCCCGCGGACTCGCCGGCGAAAGCCTGCCCATTTACGGCGACGGCCTGCACGAACGCGACTGGCTGCATGTAAGCGACGCGGTCAGGGCCATTCGTCTTGTGCTCGCCGGCGGCCGCATCGGCGAGAGCTACAATATTGCCGCCGGGCAGGCATGTTCCAACCTGCAGGTTGTTGGCATGCTATGCGACCTCCTCGATGAACTTAGGCCGCAATCGCCCTTTAAGCCGCATCGGCAGCTTATCAAGCATGTGGCCGAGCGACCCGGCCACGATCGTCGCTACGCCCTCAATGCCGATAAGATCGCCCGGGAGTTGGGGTGGCAGCCGCAGGTAAGCCTGCTCGATGGGCTGCGGCAGACACTTGAATGGTATTTGGGCAACAAGGCCTGGCTGGAAAATGTAGTAAGCGGTCGCTATCGCCAATGGATTGCCGATAATTATGGCTGGCGCAACAAAAGGAGTTAGCTGCATATGCGCAAAGGCATCATTATGGCAGGGGGTACCGGCTCGCGGCTGCATCCATCCACGCTGGCGGTCTCCAAGCAGTTGCTGCCCGTGTACGACAAACCCATGGTGTATTATCCGCTCACGACGCTGATGCTCGCGGGTGTCCGTGAGATGCTGCTCATTTCTACCCCGCAGGATGTGCCTGCGTTTAAGCAGCTTTTGGGCGATGGCTCGCAATGGGGTATTCAACTGACTTATGCCGTTCAGGAACGCCCCGCAGGCATTGCCGAGGCGCTGCTTATTGCCGAGGGTTACTTGGCCGGCGCTCCGAGTGTGCTGGTATTGGGTGACAATATT
>JAJXZA010000376.1 GCA_021780285.1 Planctomycetota bacterium | reverse complement strand
TAATCGGATGTTGCCGGCCATCCGAGTAAAAAATGCGCCCAAATCGGTCGCATACGGTCAGGAACCCTCATTTATTGCCTAATTTCGCCACTTTGGCCCGTGAACGGTTACGACAACGTTAATGATCGCAACCCCGGCTAAACTTTCCCTCGTTTTTGAGATCGGCAAGGCGAGCATCCCCATACCAGCCAGAGCATTGCAGTTTGCCGCATGCTCCTGATAATCATATATATTATGCCATAAAGACCCTTAATTGGAAAGCAATTGGCTTTCAAAGCATCCGGCCCATAAATTGCAGAACAAAATGATGTGGAGATTCATTCGCTCTGACCGGGGGCAGATGGGAATTTGATGAGTATGCTCCGTTATGCCAGCCGCCGATCATTGTCTTTGCAAAATGGTCGCTTTTAAATTCAATGTCGTTTGATGCGAGGCGGCGAGGCGTTATTCATTTCGATACTATCAGCAAATAGGTCTACGTTAAAATGTTAGCCACCTGCTTTAGCAGCCCTAACGCCTTTTTTTTTCTTCAGCCGTCTTCTTCTTGGCCTTGTGCCCGCTCATCCAGACTTGCACAAGTTGCAGCAAAGTTCCAAGCACGCCCACCGCCACAATTAACTGCGCTTCGGGTATGTACTTAAATGCCATTTTGGGCGAACCCGGCTTGAGCCATTCTGCCAAAACGCCCAGCGACCACAGGCCCAGCAGCCCGCCGATCCAACTTGTGGATACTAAACTGCAGGGCTTGGCAAAAAACAATCCCAACGCCAGCACCACAAGGCCCGTGGCAATGGCCGCACGTTTAATCGGCTTAAGTGTTGTTACGGGCAGGGCGTCGAACTGGCGCCAGCGATACTGCGCTTCCTGGTAGCCTTGCTGCCAATACTTCCATGCCCGATCTTGTGCCGCCGGCTGTGCTTTGTCCAGCGCGTGGGCGGCAAGATTTTCGGCGGCGGTGTTTTTATGCGGTGGTGGCGGCTTGGCAAAGGCCCCGGCATTATGGGCCATCACGCCGGCAACCAGCAGCACCGCTAACAGGGCCACGAGTACCGCCTGCATCAAACGAAAGGCTACATAGCCCAAAATGGCGCCGGTAACGCCCACCAGCACGCTGCAGACAATGGCCACGGGCGCGTTATGCCAATAGTGCGGGGCAATGTATCCCCAAAAAGCGCCGGCTGCGGTGAGCAGCACGGTCAGCACCAGCCGCGCCGATTTATAGCCCCGAAGCCATAGGGTAAAACCGACGAGCAGGCCCAGCAGGGCCGCAATAATAAGCGAAAATGTCACCTGATGCGGGAGCAAAAAGTCCATCATGCGCTCCAATAGACTACGAATCCATTCGCAATGTTTCTATTGTAGCGTTTGCCGGCGACTGCGTCATCTGCGTGACAATCGCCCGTATCTGCGGCATGATGCAACCACTGCGCCCGGCACGATGCTGGCCGGTCCGCAAAAATCGCCGTGGAGACGTTATGGCCGCCGGTTGCGTGATTTTTGATTTTGACGGTGTTATCGCCGACACCGAAGCCTTGCACTTGGAATGCTACAACAGCGTGCTGGCGGCCTTCGCCGATCGCGTGGGACGCATTATTCATATCTCGCCGCAGCAGTACCTGCGGAACTACATGGTGTATGGCAACCGCGAGGCCTTTGCCCACATACTGTCAGACGCTGGCATCGCGGCTGATGATAGCCTTCTCGATGAGCTTTGCGGCCATAAGGATCAGATATTTGCGGGGCAGCTTGGCGGGGTTTTATCGCCATTGCCGGGCGTTCGAGAACTGGTTGAGCATCTGCAGGCACGCGGTGTGCATCGCGGCATCTGCAGCGGCGCCCGCCGCGATGAAATTGTTCCCCTGCTTACCGCGTTTGGTTTAGAGCGGCACTTTCCGGTGATTGTTTCAATAGATGACGTGCGGCGCAGCAAGCCGGAACCCGAAGGTTATAACAAGGCCTTTGATCTTCTGAATATACGGGCCGATGGATCGCTCGCCCGGCAGAGATCGGTGGTGTTTGAGGATACCGCCGGCGGCGCCGCCGCTGCGCACGCTGCGGGCCTGAAGGTCATTGGCGTTGCTACCACCAGCAGTCTTCGGGAGGTTCGTCAATGGGCGGATCAGGCCGTCGCCAGCCTTGCTGATGTAAACCTCAACGAGCTTAATCATTTACTGACTGCGTAAAACGTGCTGTTTTCGGGCAGGCAGGCCTGTGCAACCAAGCATGCAGCCTGCTGGCATTTGCCGGCCGCGATTTGTAACATAGTCTTTGCAGGAGTGACCAGGCGGCCGCTCGGCGAAAGCCGGGAGGAAAGTCCGAACTCCACAGGGTACGGTGGTGGGTAACGCCCACCCGTCGTCGAGTTTAAGTCGGCGGCGCGGGAAAGTGCCACAGAAAACATACCGCCGATGTCGCCTTTGGCGGCAGGTAAGGGTGCAATGGTGCGGTAAGAGCGCACCGCGGTTCTGGTGACAGAACCGGCAAGGCAAACCCCACCGGGTGCAAGACCAAATAGGGAGCCGACGCGTTGACCCGACGCATCCTTCGGCCGCTGCCGTGTGAGTCCCCGTCAATGGTTTCACGCGGCGTGCTGAAGGTTTGTCTGCCTCAGTAGCGAAGTGCCGCTTGCGGCATAAGCCAACGGACGGGCTTAAGGTTCCGGGTAGGTCGCTCGAGGGCGGCAGCAATGCCGCTCCCAGATAAATGGCCGCCGCCGCCAAGCGGTACAGAATTCGGCTTATCGGTCAATCCCGCAATCGGGCCGCGGACCAACCCTCCGCGGCCCGACCATTTTTGCCCAAAGCATCGGGCTGCGGGCGGTTGCTGATAAATCTCCCGGAGCCAAAACACACTCTGTATTGCACACCTGTAACATCTTGTTTTCTTAGCAAGAATATTCCGCATGCATCAAGCAGCAAACTTGGCCACATCTGTGTCGCGCAGGCACAGAGCCGTGGTCATTATCAGTTGTCCACGACTCGTGACACGATAGTATCGCGTGCCGGAGACTTTACGGATCAGACCGTGAGCGCGTAGAAGTCGCAGCAAACGCGTGGCCCGTCCGGACATGCGT
>JAJXZA010000228.1 GCA_021780285.1 Planctomycetota bacterium | reverse complement strand
ATCAAGGCCATCGCGGGCTGCGGCTACACGGGTGTCGAAATTCTGGCCGACAAACCGCATTGGTATCCGGAGGCGTTTTCAGCACCGGTTGCCGCCAGGGTTCGCAAACTGCTTGATAAAACTGGCCTGCATGTAAGCAACATCAATGCCAACTGCACTTTTGGCTATTGGAAAAACCCTCCACCGGAGCCGTTTTTTGAGCCATCGCTGATTTCACCCAAACTGCAACTGCGGCGCGACCGAATGCGTATGATTAAAAATACCCTACGCTTTGCCCAGGCCATCGGCGCTGGCAACATCAGCATTACCAGCGGCAAGGCGCTGCCTACGATGCAGCCTGAAAAGGTCTGGCCGCTGCTGCGCGATTCGCTGCGTACATTGCTCGACGATGCCGAAAAACTGGGCGTGCGCATCGGCATAGAGTGTGAGCCGATGCTTTTTATTGAATACGCGCAGGAACTTCGCACGCTTATCGGCGAAATCGGCAGCGATTTTCTGGGAGCCAATCTGGACATTGGCCACTCTGTTGTATTGGGCGAAGATATTGGTGAGGTGCTGGCCATTTTGCGTGGGCGCATTTGGAACTGCCACATTGAAGATATTCCCAATCGCAAGCATTACCACCTTATCCCCGGGCAGGGGAGTATTGACTGGTTTTCGCTCAAGGCTGCGCTGGAGGGCATTGGCTATCAGCGATCGCTGACGGTGGAACTTTACACCTATCCCGATAGGCCAGCACACGCCGCACAGGAAAGCCTGCGGTTTTTAAGAGGGGTATTTGGCGACTGACCGGGCGGCAAATACCCCAAGAGCCGGTGCGTAGCCATATTGCATACGGTTGGGGCGTTTGGGCGGCAGGCCGCGTGGGGCACTTATTGCATCGCAAATCATGGCGGTGATTGGGAGCCATGGCATCCGGGTTGCAAGATATAATGTCGTACCCCGCTCAAAAAGACCTGCAAATCGGCGGCGAGTCGGCCCTGCCCTTTTCTTGACGCTTAAAATCGTGGATGATAGCTTGCATTGGCCGGCGGTAATAGCCGCGGGCGGATATGCCGTTGGCGGTTGACGCGCGGCGACTTCAGGAGAACGACCATGCCTATAGAATTGAAAAAAACGAGTTATCGCCACGTTGGCACGCTTGCAGCTTTGCTGATTAGCGCCGGATTGGCTATGCCGAGCTTTGCGGCCGACAGCGGTGCGGGTAATGCAGCACCAATCGCTACGGCGTCGCCGGCAGCGCCCGCCCAGCCGCCCGCAGCCGCGCCAAGCAATGGTGTTCCACCCACAGTTGTTGCACCCACGATCCCGCCAACGGTAAGCGCTCCAGCCGCGCCAACCACAGGACCGGCCACCGCCGCGGCACCGAGCACACCGAGCAATACGATCAATATTCCTGTGCCTAGCAGTGGGCGCCACAAGCCGCATAAGCATGCCGGTGCGGCGCAGCTTCCATCGGTGCATCCCTTTACGGGCGAAATTAACGCCAGCCACGTTAACATTCGCAGCGGGCCGAGCATCAACTACTATCCGGTTGGGCAGCTTAGCCGGCACGATCTGGTCCGCGTCGTTGGCACGCGCCGGGGCTGGTATGCCATTGCCGCGCCGCATGGTACGCGCTGCTACATAGCCCGGCAGTTTGTAAAGCCGAACGCCGATGGTACGGCAGGGCGGGTAACCGGCGACTACATTAATGTGCGTGCAGCCAGCGTGCTGGCGCCGCACGCCGACTTCGCCATCGTCAATATGCTGCGTTCGGGTGCCAAGGTGCAGATTGTAGGCTCTACCAGCAGTTTTTATGTGATTAAAGCGCCTCCCGGTACACGCGTGTATGTGCTGGCGAAATTTGTAAGCAAAGCTGCGGCCGATGCGCAGTATGCCCGCCCCACGCTGGTTATGCCGGCGGGTGTTTCGGGTGGGCAGTTTGCCGCCGCTCAGCCCGGCGCGGCCGGCGGCGGCGTGATTAACATGCCATCGAGCGGCGCTGTCGGCTCTACGACTCCGGTTGCCGGAGGTTCGGCCCCGGGTGCAGCGCCTTCAACCGCGCCGGCGACGCAATCGGCCGTGGCTGTAACCGGCGCAGGAGCCGGTTCGCTGACTCCGGCGGTTAATCCATCGCTTTTTACTCAGTACGATCAGTTGGCACAGGCCACGCAGAAAGAGTTTGATAAAAAACTCGGCCACGAGAACCTTGCCCCGCTGGCCGTACAAGCCAAAGCTCTGCTGGCGCAGCCGGGCCTGCCCGCCTCAATGAAAAAGGACACAACCGAATTGCTTGCGGCGGTGAACAGCCGCATGGCGGTGCAGGCTTTGTACAAAGCCAATCAGACGCAGCCGTCCATTCAGCAGCAGGTGCAGCCCTACCAGGAAAAATGGTCGCAATCGCAGCAGCAGATTAACAACATCATGGCCCGCGAACCGTATGTGGCCATGGGCGTGTTGCGACACAGCTCGGCGCTGCGGAGCAAGTATGCGTTGGTAAACCCCACCACGGGCCGCGTGACGGCTTACGTGGACAAAACCACGCAAATAGATATATCCAAGCTGCTGGGTGAATACATCGGCGTCAAGGGAGATTTTGTCGGCAAGACCGGCACGATTGTTCCGCTGATTAAAGTCACCACCGCAACGCTTATGCCCAGCCCCGACGTGCAACAAGGGCCGCCCGCTGCGCATTAACGCAGCGGATGTGCGGCGGCCGGCAGGTTAAATGCCGGCCGCTCGCGGATTGTTGAAAATATTATCGTGGCCGGGAATCACCTGGTCGGCGATTTCGTAAACTTCGCTCAGCGAGTCTTGGGCGGTTTTAACGTCAAAACATTCAGGCAGCACCCGGCCGGCGGCAAAATGTTCGGCGGTGGCAACGGCATCGCCGGCGATGAGCGTAGTGCTTGTTGGCAGGCTCAGCAGAAGGCCGCATTGGCCGGGGGTATAGCCGGGCAGAGGGAACAGGTCTACGCCGGCGGCGAGCTTATCGGGGGCGATCTGCATGCGTTCGAGCAGTCGCACCTCGCTTTGCAGCGTCATGTCGTCCTGTGAGCCTTCGGCCATGCGGTTGGCGGCGGCAAGCACTTCGCGGGCGGCGTGAATTTCCGTCTCGTGCATCAGCCAATCGGCGTTGGTAAACGCGGCAAGCGCCCGCCGATGAACTGGCCGCCAATTGGTTAAAAATACGTGGGTAATAGCCTGCGGCTTAAGGCCGGTGCGTTCAAACAGGCGCTGTTCCAGCGCTTGGGCGGGCAGCGAGGGGTCTACCAAAATAAATGCGTCATCAACATGAATGAGCGTGGTGGTGGCATGACTGGTTCGCACGGCGGTGCGCTCCTGCCAGAATGGATTTTTAGATAGCGTACCAATACTGACTACAACAACATCCATGATGCCTCCAATAACCCCAAAAGGCTTCGGGCAAGGCATTGTGCCGCCTGCAGGGCTGCAATGCAATTGTTGCCGGGGCAGCCGCGTGGGTGCATGGCTCCAATACTGCGAATGCGCGACTGCCGTGCGGCACAGGTTTCAGCGATGTTGCCTTGCCTGCGTGGCAATTGTAGCTGCCAAAGTGGCATGAGACGCCATGTTTCAGGTTCCGAATGACTTGGGTAGCGGCAAAAACCGCTGAAAAATTGCCTGCTGCCTGCCTCCGCTGCTTTGGTATGCCTTTTGTAACTGTAAAATAGGTATTGAGTTTGGGAGGCTGTTAAAAGGCGGTGTCTGCCAGTGGGCTGGCGCGGTCGGCGAGGAGTTTTATGCGTTTAGATAAATTAACCGTCAAGGCCCAGGAGGCATTGGGCAATGCACAGTCGTTGGCCGCCGAAAAGCACCATAGCGAAGTTGCCGCACTGCATTTGCTTGCGGCCCTACTGGCCGATGAGGAAGGGATCATCAGGCCACTTTTGGCCAAAGTCGGCGCGGATGCCAACCGTCTTGCTGCCAGTGTAGAGGGTGAATTAGCTCGCTGGCCGCAGGTGTCGGGTCAGGCACAGCTAGGTATGGCCCGCGATTTAACCGAGGTGCTCGGCGCAGCGCAGCGCGAGGCCGACCGCCTGAAGGATGAATATATTTCAACGGAGCATCTGCTGCTGGCCCTTACCGAAGTTGCCGGGCCTTCGCGCGATGCACTGCGCCACATGGGCATTAAGCGCGATGCTATTCTGGCGAGCCTCAAAGACATTCGCGGCTCTGCCCGTATTACCGACGACAACCCTGAAGGCAAATACCAGGCGCTGCAGCGCTATGGCCGCGACCTCGTTGAAACCGCCCGCCGGGGCAAATTGGACCCTGTGATCGGCCGCGATGAAGAAATTCGTCGTTGCATGCAGGTGCTAAGCCGCCGCACCAAAAATAACCCCGTGCTTATTGGCGAACCGGGCGTAGGTAAAACCGCCATTGTAGAGGGCATGGCGCAGCGGATTCTTTCGGGCGACGTTCCGGAGGGGCTTAAAAACAAACGACTCATTGCGCTGGACATGGGCGCGCTGGTCGCGGGGGCCAAGTTCCGCGGCGAATTTGAAGACCGCCTCAAAGCCGTGCTTAAAGAAGTGGAGCAGGCCGCCGGCGGTGTTATCCTGTTTATTGATGAACTGCACAACGTGGTGGGCGCCGGCCGGGCGGAAGGCTCGATGGACGCGGGCAATTTGCTCAAGCCGGCGCTGGCACGCGGCGAACTTCGCTGCATCGGCGCAACCACTCTCGACGAATACCGCAAATATATTGAAAAAGACCCGGCGCTTGAACGCCGCTTTCAGCCGGTGATGGTGGCGCAGCCATCGGTTGAAGACACCATCGCCATTTTGCGCGGTCTGAAGGCTAAGTACGAAACACACCATGGCGTGCGTATACAGGATTCCGCCCTTGTGGCAGCGGCAACGCTGAGCCAGCGGTACATTGCCGATCGCTTTCTGCCTGACAAGGCCATTGACCTTGTGGATGAAGCAGCCAGTCGGCTGCGTATTGAAAATGATTCGATGCCGGCCGAGCTTGACGACACCCGCCGCCGCATGATGCAGCTTGAGGTGGAGCGCGAAGCGCTTAAGAAAGAAAAAGATGAAGCCTCCGCCCGCCAGCTTGAAAAGGTGCAAAAAGAATTGGCTGAGCTATCAGAATTGAATGCCGCACTGACCGCCAAGTGGGAGCACGAATCCGGTGCGCTCAAGGCCGTGAAGGCTCTGCGCGAAAAAATTGAGCAGGCGCACACCCAATTGGAAGAAGCCCAGCGCAAAGGCCGTCTGGAGGAAGCCGCCCGGTTGCGCTATGGCGAGCTGCGCCAGCTTGAAGACGAACTCAAACGCCGCCAGGGGGAGTTGGATGCCATTTTAAAAACGGGCCAATCCATGGTGCGTGAAGAAGTCACGCCCGAAGAAATCGCCGAGGTTGTCGGCAAATGGACGGGCATTCCGGTAAGCAAAATGCTTGAGGGCGACCGTGAGCGGCTGCGGCGGATGGAATCGTTCTTAGAAAAAAGAGTCGTCGGTCAGGATGAAGCGGTCAAGGCCGTGAGCAATGCGGTGCGCCGGAGCCGCTCCGGCCTCGGCGACCCGCGGCGGCCCATCGGCAGTTTCATGTTTTTGGGGCCTACAGGGGTGGGAAAAACCGAGCTGTGCAAGGCACTGGCCGAGTTTTTATTTGATACCGAAGAAGCGCTTATTCGCATAGATATGTCGGAGTTTATGGAGCAGCATAGCGTGGCGCGGCTTATCGGCGCGCCTCCCGGCTATGTGGGCTATGAAGAGGGCGGCGTACTGACCGAAGCGGTTCGCCGGCGGCCCTACAGCGTTATATTGTTTGACGAAATAGAGAAAGCGCATCGCGATGTGTTCAACGTGCTGCTGCAGGTGCTCGATGACGGCCGACTTACCGATGGTCAGGGCCGCACCGTAGATTTCAAAAATACGCTGATCGTGATGACCAGCAACCTCGGCTCGCAGATTATTCAGGAACTTGCCGCCAAGGAAGGCTCTGACTGGGAAATTGAAGCGGGCGTTCGCGACATACTCAAGCAGAACTTTCGGCCGGAGTTTCTTAACCGCGTGGACGAAATTGTGGTCTTCCATACGCTTAAGAAGGAGCACATCGGCCGCATTGTAGACATACAACTGCGGCAGTTGGAGCAGCGGCTTGCGGCCCGCGGGCATTCGCTGGTGATGAGCGAAAAAGCCCGCGACGCTTTGGCGCAGCAAGGCTACGATGTAACCTTTGGCGCCCGGCCGCTCAAACGGGTCATTCAGCAGCAGATTGAAAACCCGCTGGCGCAGTTGCTGCTCGACGACAAGCTGCCGCCGGGCAGCGGTTTGGAAATCGGCGTAGACCGCCACGATCGCTTTACATTTAAGTCAACCGCCCCGGTGGTGGAGGGCGAGTTGGTGGAGTAAAGGGTTACTGGTGCGTAACATATTTGGCCACGACTCTGCAGAGCAATTATGTCGAAGCCTGAGTGATGTAAGAGATTTATCAACTCGTGTTTGGTATCGTGACTTATCAGCGATTTGCATTCAGCGCGGGCAAAGTTTGGGATAACCAGTGTTTAAGATCAGGATTATTATTGATGGCGGATTCAAGCACATCGCCTTTGACTCCGAGGTCGGCCAGTGTGACAGCGGCGAGAAGGCACTTTAACCGCTCGGTTGCATGGAAGGCATTTACCCCGCCGAAGGATTGTGGCTTGGCATGTTCATCACGGTGCGTGAAATAATTTCGGGTATCAACAACGCGATCCACAAAAATCTTCGGGTCGCCAGCGGCAATCCGAATACCCAATTGTTCCGGCAGGCGGCTGAATAAATCAAGTAGCCGTTTTCGCATCGAATGCTCGTTGCCATAACGCAGGCGGTTTATGAGGCTCTGTCGGTGGCTGCCGCTTATCTCCGGCGGAATGGCGGCGATTATCTTGTTGCATGCGCGATTAAACTCCTCCTGCTCCATGTACAGGCCACCGGGAAGGGAGCGGTAGTAGGCCTCGATGGCCTGTATGGCTGTGAGGAGCCGAACTTCAACAGGCCCGGATTCTTGCAGAAGCGACCAAAAGTATAGGTGTGCCGCCATTTGGGCCTGCTCGTCCCGTGCGAACCATTTAGTGACCATTTCAGAAAAAATATCTTTTACTGCCGAGTAGCTGATCAACGGCCCTTGAACCTCTACGGCTTGCGATTTGCCTAGTTGTGCAGCAAGCATGCGGCAGGGTGCTGCGGTCTGACCATCGCCCGCGACTGTAAACTCAAGCCAGCGCAGATCTATGCGTGCGCCGATAAGCAATGACAGGAACGTCTGAAAGCTAAACGAAAGATCGCGGGCCACATGGAATGGTACGGGTTTGTCAAACTCAAGCGTGATAAATGCGATCGCCCCCATGCTCATGTTGCTTTCGACGATAGACATGAGTCGCCGACATTGCCAGCCGATCTTCACTTTCATCCGCGGCTCGGGCACCGGAATCTCGATTGTTTTGGGAAAACGAAACCGATGGTCATATCCGATAAGCTCCTTATTTTGATCGAATTGTTGCTCCTCACCGAATGGCATGTGATCATGCCAACTCTCGAGCGATGTTAAGCTAAAGGTGCAGGAACTAACCTCGACTGTATCGCAATCCGAAAAATGTCCTCCGAACAGGACGCGATTGCTATGCAGAGTGATTGGTCCAAGGCCACCCGCTCCGAACGATCTCTTTTGGATGAACGAATGGCTGAGCGTAAACAGCCCGCCGCTCATAAGCCTTCCGTGTATCGTACGCAGAGCGCTCTCGCCAGAATCGTTGAAACCTATGTTTGGCGTGATTTGTCCGATTGCTTCGATGGTAATGCCGTCCCTTGGCTTATAGATAAGCCGTCCCGTTACCGTATGGCCGGCATTCGCAGGTAACCAGAAGGTTGCCCATTCGTCTAATGGTTTGTTGAACTCGATGTCCAAAGCGATGCTCCTTGGGATGGCCACTATTGCGTCAATGCCTGACTTTTTACCCTGTGCTCGCTTGATGTACAACCATGGTCGTTCCAGCCCCATGAGTTGCCGCAGGAGTTAATTCGATGTGTTTGCAACGGCATATGGAATGTGCTATAAAATAGTACAGAAAGGATGTATGCAACGGACATTCGTCGAGTTTGAGGGTGTTACGCGGGTGTTGCGAGCGAATGGTGTCGCGGATGATGTTTTGATGGCGATGCAGCGGCGCATACTCCGCGGCGAGGGCGATTTGGTCAAAGGCGGCAGCGGCCTGCGAAAAATCCGGTGTGCGGCCGCTGGCCGTGGAAAAAGCGGCGGACTGCGCGTGCTTTATGCAGATTATCCGGATTCAGGGGTGTGCCTGTTGGTAGCCGCGTTCGCTAAAAATGTTCGGGAGAATATCACGAAGCAGCAGCAGAATGAATTGGCGCAGTTGAAAAAGAAGCTCGACATCCTCATGCGGCGCCATCGGATAGAAAAAAGGGGTTAATCATGGCACAAAAAAAAGGTGATGAATATTTTAAAACCATCAAGGCGGGTCTCCAAGATGCGATCAACTGGGCCGATGGGCAAAAAGTGCCGGTGACCCTGCGCGAAGTTGATCTTCCTGAACCGCCGCGTCCGATAACGCCGGTACGGATTGCCGCTTTGCGTAAGAAGAAAGTGCGTGTAAGCCAAGCCGTGTTTGCCGGCATCGTTAACGCTTCAATCCAAACTGTTCATGCGTGGGAACAGGGGAGAGGCCGCCCATCGGGGCCGGCGCTTCGTCTGCTGCGTCTGTTGGATAAGCATCCGAATTTGGCGCGCGACCTTGTCAACACATAACGAACAGAAGCCGCCACCGGCTTTCAGGTTAAGATTTTAGTGCAGTTCGTCAGCCGCTTGACGTTAGGACTTAGTTAGGTATACTCCCATGCGTGCTGGTGGCGTGGGTTGCCGGCTTATTTGTTGTCTCTTTTGCAGCGAGGCCGCTATGAGTAAAGAAAATGGAACGTCTACCGCACGGGATCAAGCCTTGGAACGGGCGCTGGCGCAAATTGAAAAATCGTACGGCAAAGGCTCCATCATGACACTCGATGGCGCTAACCCGCTGCCGATTGAAGGTATCTCCACCGGCTCGCTGGGACTTGATATCGCTCTGGGCGGCAAGGGGCTGCCGCGCGGCCGCATTGTGGAGGTATACGGCCCGGAATCTTCCGGTAAAACAACTTTATGTCTGCATGTGATTGCCCAGGCACAAAAAACCGGCGGAGTTGCGGCATTTGTTGATGCTGAGCATGCACTAGACCCGTCGTGGGCCAAGCGGCTGGGAGTAAGCCTGCAGAACCTGCTGGTAAGCCAGCCCGACACGGGCGAACAAGCGCTGGAAATTGTTGAAATGCTGGTGCGCAGCAATGCGGTGGATGTCATTGTGGTAGACTCCGTGGCTGCCCTTATACCCAAGTCGGAAATTGAAGGCGAGATGGGCGATGCGCCCATGGGCATGCAGGCCCGGCTCATGAGCCAGGCGATGCGCAAACTCACCGGAGCGGTATCCAAGAGCAAGTCGCTGGTGATTTTTATCAACCAAATCCGCGAAAAAATCGGTGTGATGTTCGGCAACCCTGAAACCACCACGGGCGGGCGGGCGCTGAAGTTTTACAGCTCGGTGCGGGTGGACATTCGCCGGGTTAACACCATCAAGGAGGGCGAAGTATCGGTGGGCAACCATGTGCGCGCCAAGGTCGTGAAAAATAAAATTGCCCCGCCGTTCCGCGAAGCTGAGTTTGATATTCTTTTTGACAGCGGTATCAGTTACGAGGGCGACCTGCTGGACCTGGCTGTCACCGCCAACATTATTGATAAGAGCGGCGCCTGGTTCAGCTACGGCCAACTGCGGCTGGGTCAAGGCCGCGAGCAAACGCGGCAGTTCCTGAAAGAAAATCCGGAGGTTGCCAAAGAAGTGCACGCCAAAGTTTTGGCAAAGCACGCAGCGCCAGTTGCTGCCGAGCCAGTCGCCAAGCCCGGTGACAAGCCGACCGACAAAATCGGCGAAAAGCCTGCGGCCAAGCCGGAAGCCAAAGAGCCGGTCCGCCCCATCAGCCGCGAGCCTGCGATGGCGGGCAAAGCCGGTCGGTAAGCGATAGATATATCGCTCGCGGTCAGAATTGAAGTATGTTTCGTGGTGCTGCGGCGCATGGCCGGGGCGAACTACGCGGCTTAATCGCGTGGCTCGTTGTTGGGCGACTTTCAGTTTTGCCTCAAATTTTGGCCGCTTGCAGTATAGATGGATGAGGCTGTTGCCTCGACGAGATGGTAGTCAAGCGGCAGCTTCGGCAATATGGCTGTAAGCACGCCGCGGCACCTTCAATTGGATGTGATCGAATTTGCTTTGCTGGCCGCAGCCCCGCCCATTTACACCTGCTTCATGAGTAGTCATTTGTAATCTGGAGCGTCAGGTTGTATCTGGGCGGCAGCGAGCGTAACAAGACCTTATGGCCCGGTGATATTGCCCTGCGGATGTATAAGCGTAATGCCTTGGCGGCCGCGGGCGAGGTCCCAGGTAATTTTTTCAGCCTGGCCTTCCGAAGCTCCATTTGCACCTGATACAATCGCCGGTTCGCTGCTGCTGCCCTGGGCAATGGCGAATTCTTTGTCAGCATCAAAACGCAGCATTCTTGCCACGAGTCGCACGCCCGAGAGTTCAAGCGCCGCGTCATCTGCCTGTACCGAGCGGAGCTTCATGGGGCCGCCCATGCCGAGTTCGACGGCGTTAGGTTTGGTTTGGGCGGCAATTTGCGACAGCATGGCATGCAGCGAGTTGCAATCCAGCAGAATCAGATTTTTATTGGGATTATCAAGTTGCGGGGCGGTTGCGGGCAGCTCATTGCTATTGGTGGGTATCAGCTTAATGGGTTGTTGCGGATGATACACCATACGCACCTTGCCCTTAAAGGCCACAATGCCGGTACGCCGCCGATAGATCAGACTGGTTTTCCAGGCGAATGCCGATTGACCCCGCGTACCAGCCATGGGCGTTGCGGTTGCATTGGCAATTTGCCCGGTTGGGGCCACGGCGGCCGGGCGGTAATCTTCAAGCGATAGTTCCCCGGCCTGTGGAATATCCAGCCGACCGGCAATGGCGTTATAGATAAGCTGCGCTGTGGTTAAAAAGAGTCGCGTTCGCAGGTGTCCGTGCGGGCCATAGTTTGCATCGAGGGCCACAACAGGTTGGGTCGGTAAACCGCTGGCCGTTATTTGCGCCAGTTCCAGCGAATTGCCGGAAAGGCTGTTAAGCGCCGGTGCGGATTTTGCCGTCGTTTGGCCGCTGCGGCGGGCGAAAAGTACACCAAGATTATCGCATGAGAGCGAACTGTGCTGGTCCTGTCGTCCCACAAGCGCCACATGCACGTTGCCGGCAAATCGTGCCTTCTGGGCGTCGCCGGCGTAATTCATGGCGTTGGCCCAGGTAATAACGACATGACCGGCCTGGCCTTGCGTAGCTGCCGCATGCGCCGCCGGCGGAACAAAAACAAAGCTACCCGGGCCGGCGACCTGTATAGCCTGATGTTTTTGCACAAGTGTAATGCGGCCGGCGTCAATAACATTTTGTCCCTGTGTGATAGATGCAAATGCCGCACTGCCGGCTGCAGTGTTGCCCTTAAGCACCACGCGACCGGTGCTCTTATTGCCGGTCATGGTGTCGGCGACAGCTTCGATCGGTTTGCCGACGTTGGCAATATCTACATGTACTCCACCGCCAATGGCAAAGTGGCCAACATCAAAGCGGCCAATGCCTTCCGGGCCGACCGCTGCACCAGCGGCCTGCGGCGTCTTGGAAATAAGCTGGGCTGCAAGCGTTTGACCCGTTATGTGGTACACGGCGCTGTGCTGCGGCGTAGTCTTTTGACGCTGCTGCACAAACCGTGCCCGCACATTGCCCGCGCAGAGAAGTTGGCTGGGTTGAGGCACCGTACTGGCTGCGGTAGTTGTGGTTTTAAGTTCAAGCGAATTAGCCCAGATGGAGTCAGGTTCGGCCCCGGCGCTGCTGTGCGAAACCACATGTACATCGCCCGTGGCCAACAGATGAGAAAGTGCCTCGGGCTGACGCGGATCGCGGGTAAATACCAGTTGTGCCGCAAGCTTCTGGGCGTTCAGATTCAACCCCTGCCCACTGACGGCGGCATTGCCAATAAGCGTAATATGCCG
>JAJXZA010000223.1 GCA_021780285.1 Planctomycetota bacterium | reverse complement strand
ACAAAAAAAAGAGGGTAGGTCTTCACCACAAGGGTTTTGAGAGGCAAAGCCGCTTTGGTTTGCAACCAGGGCCGAAAAAATCGGGAAAATTCCCGAAATCAGGCGCAAAGTGCGAAAGTCGGGCTAACCACATTGGCGTAAACTTCCGCATCGCGATAGTTGATCCATTTTTGGCACCAGGAACCAGCGCCGATAAAGGCATGATCACCTCCACCTCGCCATGTGGAATCCACGTTGAGCAACCAGAAGGGCGAAGGCCAAGTGCCTGTGGTCTGATTGATATATACGCGAGGCTCGGCAAGGCGTAGCGTGCGGATCAATCGCAACATCGCATCGCCATCGAGCGTCTGGCCGGCTGATGCGGCCCGAGCGCCGGCGGCAAGACCATCAAACTTAAAGACGTTAACGCCATAACGATGAATCATATTCAGACACACGGCAGCGAAACGTTTGTAATATTTTGGGCCTGAAATCGAAAGCCCCCCACTGTCAACCTCATAGCCGTGCGCTTTGGCATACGCAATTCGCTGATCGCGTGCCGAGCCATAACCGCCAAAAGGCGACAGCCACACGCCGATATGTGCACCAAACTTGGCCGCCGCCTGTGCCAGCGGCGCAAACCCATGCGGGAAACCGATGTTGAACCGCCATATGCTGTTGCGGTTATCCCAACCGTCATCAAACAGAAAGGAGTTGATCTTTACGCCGCGTTTCTGCGCAAGTTGGCGGCCTATGGCATTGATGGATTTAAGGCATGACCCCTGACTGTAAGTGCCGCCAAAGGATATGTCATACCACGACACATAAAGTAAAAATGGCTTATAGGGTCGAGCACGTACGCTCTCGATATATGCCAGAAAATCACGCCGGAGTTGGCCGGCATGATACAAGCCAAACACGCAGGACGCATCGAGCATGGCTCCGGGGGCCAATGGTGCGTTTCTTTGCAGGCGGCAAATCACCTGCGATCCTTTATCAATAATATTTTGCGCCATGGGGTTCTCATAGCCCATAAAAAAATGGGGCGTGACGATGGGAGACCCCGGCGTTACTCCAACAGTGTGGCCTTTTGGAATACGGGATTCCAACAGTGTAATGGCTTGAATATCTACCGCTGCACGGGCGGCCTGAAGCACAAGCTTTTCTCTTAAGAAATTGCAACCGCTGCGAACGCGCGCCGACCAGGTCGCCTTGAGGCCCGCGGCTTTGTCAGCAAGCAAAAGCACCAGCGCCTGCCCCGGCTTGCGACCCGCCGCCCGCAGAGCTTCGGGATTCGCCATCAGCATTTTGGTGGTTGGGGCGGCAAGTATCTTGAATTGACGGCTGGAGACTGTCTCGCCGTTGCCGAGGGTAATTGAAAAGCATGGTCCGGAAAGCATGAGCCTCTTATGGGCGGCGATATCGAAAACTGCACGCGACTCAATGCGACCATGTACAACCGCCCCCTCCCAACGAATATAACGGTTGCCCAGTGAGAGTTTGGCGGCATGCAACATCTGCGCATGACCCACACAGCACAGAATCAATGCGCACAAGACGATGGCTGGATTAAGCAGTCGCATGTCGCGATAGTCATTCAATATTGCACCCCGCGGCATAAAGCGCTCGATCATTACAGTTTTCCCTGAAAAATAAGTTCAATCTCTTCGAGAGTTTTGTTACGGGTTTCAGGAAGGAAAAACGCCGCCGCCACAAAGTACACCACGGTGCACGCGGCAAAGCCAAAGAAGACGATGGAATAACCCCAATCGCCCACCAACGGCAGGAACGTAGCAGCAATAACGGTTGAAACGCCCTGATTAAGCACCAAGGCAATGCTCATGCCATTGGATCGAATGCGTGTGGGCATAAGTTCTGATAACGCAAGCCATACGCACACGCCCGGCCCAGCGGCAAAAAACCCGGCGAAAACGAGCAATGCCGCCAGCGTCAACCAACCGTGCGCGGCAGTGGGCACGGGCGTGAGCCATGCATGATCAATGACCAGCGGCGCTTTCTTCGCCTGCTCGAAACTCGCAAACGGATTGACAAAAAAAGCCCGCACTGCGTTGTCCGGCAGGCAGTCAGCCCGACTGATGTTGAGTGTGCCGGGCATGCGGCTGTCGGAACGCATGGCTGTAGTTTGGTCGCTAAATTTACCCACCGAATAAATCACCACGAGGCTCACCGGGCGAGTTGCGGGATATGGCACGATGCCTGCTTTGCCCGGCAATGATGAGCGGTGAATCCAACTTGCAGCCAACTGCGGCGTGAATTTGATGGGGCCTTTGCCGGACTGCCGCACCAGTCTCGCAACGGCAGAGCGACAATCCACTCGATGGACTTCGCTTTGATAAAAGAGACACCCCACTGCCACCAGCGATACCATGATGCCGAACGAGCCGATACTCAGCAGCCATTTGCGGCCAATGCGGTCCACGAGCAGCACCCCCACAATCGTCATAAGGAAGTTAACGGCGGTAAAATGACGTATCCCCAATGAGCCTGCAGGTCACTCAATCCGGCCTGCAGCAAAATGGAGGTGTTGTAGCCGATAATCGAATTAATGCCGGTCGTCTGATTGCAGGCCAATATGACGCAGGCCAGCACAAAAGGAACGATGTATTTCTTCTGGAGTAAGCTGCCCATGGGCTTGGCGTTTGCGGGGCCTGCTTGCGGGTGGGCCAATTGCTGCATCTCCGCCATTTCGGTTTGAGCCTGCTCCGGGGTGCGGCTGCGCAGCAGGGCAGCCTGAGCAGCGTCCGTACGCCCCTGCTTAAAAAGCCACCGCGGAGATTCCGCCACCCATATGCTCCCCACGATAAATAGCAGACTTGGCGGCAAAGACGCCCAGAAAATATCACGCCAGGCAGAGTTCTTATAGGAAAATATCTGCGATGCGGTGCCATGCTGCATCAGCGCAGCCAACCGCGTGCTGAATACAATGCCGATTAACGCGGCCACAAAAATACCCAGCGTCAACAACCACTGAAACACGCCCGTGCCGGAGCCGCGCCGCTCGGGCGTCAGACATTCAGCAAGATACAGCGGCACCACCACGCCGATAAGTCCGGCACTAATGCCCTGTAACAGCCTGCCGCCAAGCAAAGGCCCATAGCCTTGAGCCAAGGCAATAATTGGAATGCTCGCAGCAAATAATACACCGCTTATTACCATCAGGTTCTTACGACCGAACCAGTCCGCCAACGTGCCGGCAAACAAGGTGGATAGAACACTACCCAGCAGCACGGCTGCCACAACCATGGACAAATCGGCGGCATCCAGCTTGGAAGTCGCCGATAGATAGGGCAGCGCACTGGCAATAATGCCCACATCAATGCCATAGAGCAGGCCGCCCAAGCCGGCCACTAATAGAAGTATGACGTTGTATCGCCTTATAGATGACATAATCGCTCCTGCTTGTACTAGCCCACGATCCGGCAGTCAATAATCTTGGCATTGCCGGCTGAAATTTCCAAGGCGACTCCAGTGCGCGAGAATACAATCTCAAGCAAATCGGAATGCAGCCGGCCCTGGTCGGCTTTCAAAAAATCCCGAGTACACCGCCTGTTCATTAAACGCGGCACTATAGCTCGTTCGCCACGCAGCCAGGAACTGCGGTACCGCGCTCGCACTTACAAGCGCCCATACACTGCCGCCAAAACCGGCACCAAAGGCGGACGAAGCCACAGCGCCCAATTGCATCGCCTCGGCCGCGAGAAAATTAGTCTGGGGAGTTTGATTATGAAGTCGTTTATCGGCAAGTTCATGTGATTGCGACGCCAGAGCAGCCCATTGCCCCATTTGGCCGCTCTTGAGCGAACCTAAAGCCAACGGAATTATAATATGTGATTCGGTGTGGAATTGCTGCACTCTCTCGCAAAGAGCCTCAGCGGTGGCGGTGTCCGGAGATTCCTTCTCAATAATGCCGCACACCTGATGTATGTCACTACCTAACTCCTGCCAAGCCTGTTCAAGCGTGGCGGCAGGCACGGGGAGATGCCGGTTCAACAGTGCCAGCGCAAGTCGCGCTCTCGCGACTGTTTGATTATACAAATAGCGGGCGGCACCAGTCTTTTCCGCAACGACGCCGCTGACACCAATCACAAAACGATAGTCGGAACTTAAAGGAATCGCGTCGGTTACCGCCGGCGTTAAGAACTCCGCTCCGATGCAACATCCCGCCTGTGAACACAAAATGGCGGTATGATCCTGCGACCCGCCAGCCGCACCAACGCCATCATCACCGGCAAAGTTTCCGAACCCCCGCCCACTCTCTATCGCGCCAAGGTAGGCGGCAAGCGCCGGTTTATCCGTGAATATCTGCTGATAGGCAACCTGCCCTTCTAGTTCGTTGACAAACGCAAAAGCCAGAAAAGCACCCGTCACCAGCGCACTCGAACTGCTTAACCCCGCAGCCGCGGGCAAATCAGAGCAAAAGGCAAAGTCCATCCCGCGGCGGCAGTTGGGAAAATCACGGGCCAGACGCCGCACCACGGTCATCGGGTAATTGGACCAGTGCCCCATCCGCCTGGCAACGTTGCGAGAAATGTCAAATATTATCTCGGCGCCATCCGCAACATTTACCAGCGAGATGCGTGCATCATTTCGCGCCCGCGCGGCGATACAAAAGCCGCGTTCCAGCGCACAGAGCACGCTGCGGCCGCCGCAATAATCGGTATGTTTGCCAAAAACCTCGATGCGACCGGGGACATACCAGAAGTCCACAGGACCGCCGCCATGCCCACGCTGCTCGACACTCCTGGCAACACTCTCATAGAGACCAAGCTTGCTTTCCGCAGCCGGCAGGGAAAGACCCGCTTGCGAAAGCTGCGACAAAAAATAGTCCGTCGGAAGGTCTACTGCTTTCATAGCCGCACCTCCCGACCGTCAAGCATGCGCGATATTTGCGGTACGTCCGCCTGCCGCGAGAGGTCCCAGACGCCCCGCCGACAAGGCACAACATAAAATCGCTTTTTGTGGGCGCCCACACAGTGCAACACGGCGTCGGGCAATTCAAACTCGCCGCGCGGTGACAGCTTGATTGCGCGGCACGAAGTAAAAATATCGCGGTCAAAGAGCCAACAGTTCATGCTCAACAAAATCGGGGGAGGAAGCGAATCTAACGTCGCCTGCGAAGGTTTTTCAATTATGCCGTTGAGATCGCCGGCCTCGTCACGGCGCACCACCGCAAAGCCCGTTATACGCTCGGCAGCCACGTTGCTGTCGCCAAGCATGGAGTCACGTTCAAAACCCACCAGACCGCACCCGTCAAGCGTCCGCAACTGCGACAATGCCTCCGTGGGGTATAGATTGTCTCCATTGATGAGCACAAAACGGTCTCCGGCGGCAAATGCCTCCGCGGCAAGCGTAGCATGGGCCGTACCACGCGGTTCGCTCTGAACCGCAAACTGCATCTTAAACCGGCATAGCGGCGCGACATCAAGGTAATAGGAACGAATTTCGGCCCCCTGCGGCCGGACCACCAGGCAAATTTCCTGAAAACCGGCATCTGCCAGGGACGTAAGGACATAATCCAGAAACGGACGGGCAAAAGGCATCATGGCCTTGGACCCGTTGGCGGCAGCGCGCAGCTGCGCGGCCGAAAGCTCTGCCGTTCCGTCGGCGCGGCGCATCCGCGAGCCAACCCCCGCCGCGAGGATTACGGCCTTCACACATTGCTTGGGGTTCATAGCGCCAGGTCCTCGTTGGTTGGACTCCAACGCACAAAACCTTCAATTGCTTCATATTCCGCCAAGCCCAACGCATCAAAAAGTTCTGCGGTACCGCGGTTGCGTGCTTCTGCCCGTTGCCAAAACTCTCGTTCATCGGTGCCAGGAAACATGGCCTTATCCTTCTGGCTTTGATGCTTGAATATCGCAGATCGCTTGCGAAGAAGTTCGTGCGGGCTTAGCGGAATCGCCATGTCCAGGCTTTCCGGTGGCCACTCCTGCCATGCGCCGCGGTACAACCATACCTCGCATTGCTTACGCCAAGGCTGTGAATCAAGCTCCCGCAGAGCCGCCAGCAGAATGTCCAGGCATACGCGGTGCGTGCCATGCGGGTCGGTCAGGTCGCCGGCGGCATAAATCTGATGCGGCCTGATTTTTTCGAGCAGGGCTTTAACGATAGCTGTATCTTCAGGGCCGGGCGGGTTTTTGGTGATCACGCCGGTTTCATAGAATGGCAAATCCAGAAAATGCAGCCGCTCCATTGGCATGCCGATTTCTCGCGCTGCGGCACGGCACTCGCCCCGACGGATTAGCGCTTTAACCTTTAACAGTTGCGGCTGGTCTGGCTCGCCAGGCTTTTTGCTGCGAACAAACTCCTCGGTTTGGCGCTCAAGTTGGGCTGCGGCTGATGCATCCAAGCCGAAGAGCCGGTTGAAATCGGCGGCGAAATCGGTAAACCGCACCGCATCGGAATCGAAGACCGCAATGTTACCGCTGGTTTGGTATGCGACGTGCACTTCGTGGCCCTGATCCACAAGGCGAATCAGCGTTCCGCCCATCGAGATAACGTCATCATCCGGATGCGGGCTGAACACCAGCACTCGCTTGGGAAAAATTTCATCCCTGGCACGGCGAATATCGCCCGGACGCGCCGCCGATGCCGGCTTTCCGCCCGGCCAGCCGGTAACGCGCTGAGTTAAATCGCGGAACACATCGAGGTTAATGCGATATGCCGGACCGTTGTCGGCTAAGAGGTCCTGCAGGCCATGTTCGTTGTAGTGCTCATCGGTAAGTTTGAGGATTGCTTTTTGCTTTGTTCGCGCAAGCCATATTACCGCTTTGCGTATCGCGGCGGGGTTCCAATCAACCGGCCCGAACCGCCAGGGACATTTGCTGCGCGTAAGCTCGGCAGCGCCGGCCCGGTCCAGCACCACCTCGGCATTTTTGTGCCTTTGCAGGTAGCTGGCGGGCAGATGACTGCCGGCTGGCCCTTCGACCGCCTCCGCCACAATACCCGCTTTGTTTTCGCCGAAGGCGAGCAGCAGAATCTGGCGTGCCTCGAGAATAGTTGCAACACCCATGGTAATGGCCCGTCGCGGCACATGCTCTTCGCCAAAAAAATCGCCTGCTGCGTCAAGCCGGGTGATGCGATCCAGTGTTATCAGCCGCGTGCGCGAGTCAGCCGTTGAGCCGGGTTCATTGAAGCCAATATGTCCAGAACGCCCAATACCCAGAAGTTGTAAATCCAACCCGCCAGCGGCAACAATCTGCTCTTCATAACGTCGGCAGAAATCTGCAACAGCCTCTGGTGCAATAGAACCATCTGGAATATGAATGTTGGCTGGTTGAATATCTACATGGTCAAACAACTGCTCGTGCATAAAGCGGCGATAGCTTTGCGCCGCTTGTGGCCCCATCGGGTAATATTCATCCAAATTAAAGGTAATAACGTTTTGGAAACTCAGTTTGCCCTGGCGATGCATCGCAATAAGCCGCCGGTACACCGCTACCGGGGTCGAACCGGTCGCCAAGCCCAGCACGCACTTGCCGACCTCGTGCTGGCGCGTGCGAATCACCTGGGCAATTTGGCCTGCTGCATAATCCGCCGCCTCTGCGGAACTACGAAATACGCGCGTGCGAACGTTCTCACCAACGGCACCATCACCGGACGGCTTCACCATGGTTTGTATCTCCGCTAAAGACTAAATTTGTGCTTAAAAACACTTTTTTGTAAAATTCAACATTCTTTGTAATACATTAGATGGCCACTTGCGTCTGTCAAGGCAGCGGGTTCAACGGTCGTAATATAACAGCCGGGTGAATGAGCAGAGCTTTTTGGTCAATGGCACATCATACGCACCACAGGTAGTGCCACCAGGTATGCGGCACCTTTGTTAAGCACGATTTCTGTCCTTTAAGGCTTCCCCAAGAATAGCGAGCATGACTTGCCGAATTATTACCGCAACATTTCGTCTCGAGCCGCCACAAACGCATCCACCACCTGCCGCAAATCATCGTGGCTATGGGCGGCCGATACCTGCGCGCGAATCCGGGCCTTGCCCAACGGCACCACCGGATAAGTGAACGCGACTACAAATACTCCTCGTTTGTTGATGGCTTGCGCCATCTGAGCAGCTTGGGCAGCATCACCAATCATCACCGGAACAATTGGATGCTCACCCGGGATTACATCGAAGCCTGCGGCTACCATCGCTTCACGAAAGAATCTGGTGTTGTCCCACAGCCGTTGGCGAAGTTCGCTCGAATTCTCAACCAATTGCAGCGCCCTGATTGTGGCCGCCGCCACCGATGGAATCAGCGAATTGCTGAACAAATATGGGCGGGAGCGTTGTCTTAGCAGGTCTATAATTTCCTTCCGGCCGCTTGCATATCCGCCGCACGCGCCGCCAAGCGCCTTGCCGAAGGTGCCCGTGAGAATATCCACGCGGCCCATCACGTTATGATGCTGGTGGGTTCCTCGCCCCTGATTTCCCATAAACCCCACGGCATGCGAATCATCCACCATGATCAATGCGTTATATCGCCCGGCCAAGTCGCAAATGGCCGGCAGATCAGCCACGCGGCCGTCCATGGAAAATACGCCATCCGTAGCGATCATAATGACGACCGCTCCGGCTTGTTGCGCCTGGCGCAATTGCGAGTCCAGATCCCCCATATCGCAATTGCGGTAGCGGTACCGCCGAGCCTTGCACAATCGAATGCCATCTATAATCGAGGCATGATTAAGCTCATCGCTGATCACGGCATCGTCAGGCCCCAGCAGCGTCTCAAATAAGCCGGCGTTGGCGTCAAAACAAGACGAATAGAGAATGCTTTGCTCTGTACCTAAAAACTGACTTACGGCATCTTCTAATTCCCGGTGAACCTGCTGCGTGCCGCATATAAACCGCACCGAAGCCATTCCGAAGCCCCAGCGCTGCAAACCCTCCGCGGCGGCGGCAATCAGCGCCGGATGGTCCGACAGACCAAGGTAATTATTCGCACACATGTTGAGCATCACGCCATGCCCTTGCACTTCCGGTCTCGGCCCCTGCGGCGAGCATATGATTAACTCCTGCTTTTCCAAGCCTGCTTTGCGCAAGTCATCAAGTTGCTGCTGATATTTTATTACCATATTTGCCTCATTCATCTCGTTGCGCATCGCCCAAACATGCGATCAACATTGCATCATCGGGAAACCGGCCGCCAAGAAGCATTCATTGCCAATCCAGCACAACTTTGCCGCATTGGCCGCTGCTCATCGCGGCAAAACCCTGTTCATATTCCGAATAATGCAGACGATGCGTGATGATGGGACTTATATTCAGCCCGCTATGGAGCATCACCGTCATTTTGTACCAGGTCTCATACATTTCCCGGCCATAAATGCCGCGTATGGAAAGCATGTTGAAGATCACGGTATTCCAATCAATCGCGATTTCCTTGTCTGGAATGCCCAGCATCGCAATTTTGCCGCCATGACACATATTGGCCAGCATCTGGTGAAGCGCCTGCGCGTTTCCGGACATCTCCAAGCCTACGTCAAAGCCCTCCTTCATTCCCAGTCGCTTCTGACAGTCCGCCAAGGATTCGCTGCGAACATCCAGGGCAGTGGTGGCACCCATTTTCCCGGCCAGACTAAGACGGTACGCATTTACATCGGTCACCACCACATGGCGCGCACCCGCATGACGAACAACCGCCGCCGCCATCAGGCCGATAGGCCCGGCTCCGGTGATAAGAACATCCTCCCCCAGTACATCAAACGCCAGCGCGGTATGCACCGCATTACCAAATGGGTCAAATATCGCCGCAACATCCAACGGGACTGAAGGTTCATGCGCCCAGACATTTGTCACCGGTAAGGCTATGTATTCGGCAAAGGCCCCAGGCCGATTCACCCCAATACCGTGCGTGTCCTTGCACAGGTGGCGTCGTCCCGCCAGACAGTTGCGGCACCGTCCGCACACCACATGTCCTTCACCGCTCACAATGTCTCCCGGCGAAAAGTCATGCACGTCCGCACCCACCTGAACAATGCGGCCGACAAACTCATGACCGATCACCATGGGCACCGGAATGGTTTTAGCAGCCCATGAATCCCAGTTATAAATATGTAGATCAGTTCCACATATTCCGGTCTTGATTACTTTTACCAGCACATCATGAATGCCGATTTCCGGAGGCGGCACATCCGACAGGCTTAGACCACGAGCACGCTGTGATTTAACAATTGCTTTCATAGCGGAGACTCCGAAAATTCGGGAGCAAGCTCCTATTAAGCACGTTATAACGCAATTGTTATTGGTGCACCAAATCAGACTGCAATAAATAAGACTTCATATTGCGCATCGCGCAAACAGGCTCAGGAATTTAGGCCCAGCAGCGACTGCCCGGTCATTTCCCTGGGCTGCTCCAAACCCATCATCGCCAGCGCCGTAGGAGCGATATCTGCGAGGCAGCCGCCGGTGCGAAGTGCACGGCCCTTAAAGCGTGCGTCCGCCACGATCAGCCGCACGTCATAGGTGGTATGACTGGTGTGCGGGCAGTTGTTGGTAAAATCCCACATCTGCTCGCAGTTGCCATGGTCTGCGGTAATGATCGCGCAGCCGCCGAGTGATTTCACCTTTTCGACAATGCGGCCCACGCACGCATCCACGGTTTCGACCGCTTTGATGGCCGCATCGAGTTTGCCCGTATGCCCCACCATGTCGCCATTGGCAAAGTTAACAACAATCAGATGATAATTGCGACTCTCAAGCGCGGTGAGCACGATTCGCATTACTTCCGCGGCGCTCATTTCGGGTTTCTGATCATAGGTGGATACTTTGGGGCTTGCCGCCATATCGCGATCTTCGCCGGTAAACGGCAACTCACGGTAATCATTAAAGAAAAAGGTTACGTGCGGAAACTTTTCGGTCTCGGCCGAGCGAAACTGCCTCATGCCGCGGTCCGCAAGGTACATGCCCAAAATGTCCTTCATTTTTTCGGGCTTTTGAAACACGACTTGCACCGGCAGCCCCTGTTCATAGCCGGTCATGGTTGCAAAGAAAACATTCTGCGGCCGAACCTGCCGCTCAAAGCCGCCATTCGGCTCGATGCTGAACTTTGCATCATCAAACACAAAGGCCTTGGTTATTTCCCGCGGGCGGTCGCCGCGATAGTTAAAAAAGATGATGGCATCGTTATCGCGGATAACCTCGATGGGGCCAATGACACAGGGCGTTACAAATTCGTCGCCACCGCGCGAAGGCTCAGTTGGGTTGGCATAGTATGAATCGAGGGCCTCCTGAGCGGAGGCAAACGCCTTGCCTATACCCTGCGTCAGCAGCTCGTAGGCCTGCTTAACGCGGTCCCAGCGATTGTCGCGGTCCATGGCATAGTACCGCCCCACCACCGAAGCAATGCGCCCAATGCCCACCTCACGGGTTTTGGCCTCCAATTCGGCAAGGTAACGTTTGCCGCTCTGCGGCGGCGTATCGCGGCCGTCGGTTATGGCATGTACAAATACCCGCTGCCCGGGAAAATTCCGTCGGCGGGCCAATTCCAAAATGGCGTAGGCATGCTCCAGGTCGCTATGCACACGGCCATCAGAGCACAATCCCAATAGATGCACCCGGCTGTTGTGCCGAACCGCGTGCTCAAAGGCTCCCACCAGCGACGGATTGTCAAAGAAACTGCCATCGCGAATTCGCCGCGTGATGCGCATGGTTTCCTGATCTACAATGCGTCCAGCGCCGATGTTTTGGTGCCCCACTTCGCTGTTGCCCATGACGCCAGCGGGTAAGCCGACCCACTCGCCGCAGGTATGCACTAGTACATTTGGATATTCGCGCATGAGCGCATCGTCCACGGGATGGCGGGCAAGCTTCACAGCATTGCATTTGTCCATTTCCGGATGCGGATTTTCACCCCAACCATCACGAATAATGAGCACCATAGGGCTTCTGGCTTCGAGGATATTGGCGGCGGTCATTGAGATCGTTCCTTTAAGCGGCATTGCATAACATCCGACTGGCAGGACCATTGACCTGGAAGCTGCCGAACGGGTTAACTCCGAGCCGCAAAGTGTACTCGATGAAAAGGCTTAGCCCAAGCACCCTATACCCTGCCAGAGCCGGTTGCGTTGTCTTAAACCGCTTGACTGAAGCTGATTTGTGCAGAGGCGGTGAAAGGCGTTACCCGCAGATGTGAGGCATCAGGTCGTTTTATTACGTTTAAAT
>JAJXZA010000274.1 GCA_021780285.1 Planctomycetota bacterium | reverse complement strand
GCCCACGTTAAAGCTGAAAAACTGCCCGGGCCTGCACTGTTTTTCTATGCGCTGCGCCAGTTCCTCCGGCGAAAAATCCTCCCGCCCCAGCAGGCTCATAATCGTATTGGTCTTGCCGATGTTCACCACCGCATGCGTAAAATGCGGCGACGCCACGCGCAGCATATCGTTGGGTGAAGTGGCGCGCGCTGCCTCCAAAGCGTCCACGCCTATCAGAAGGTCTGCCTTGCCGAAAGGTGTCATCGCCGAACCGGGCGTCGGCCCACGCGAAAACAGCAATTGACTGAACACTCCGCCATTACGAATGGCCAGACCTTTTTTGTCCACAAAGTTAATCTGATAGCCTTCTTTGTGCCCGGCACGCACCAATATTTCTCCCGCCGTGCCGATGCCCATGCCGCCGACGCCGGCCAGATAGCAGCGCCAGTGGTCGCCCATTTTCATCATCGGCGGTTCCGGCATGCCCGTCAGGTCCACCACCTCATCGGGCATCCGCGGCGGCTTTTTACGCGTAACAATCACCTGCTCAAAGCTCGGGCACGCATGAATGCGCGCACAGGCGCCGTCATTTACGCAGGTGGTAAAGTCAGTCTGTATTTTCGGGCCGTAGTCGGTCGCAATGACCTTCAAACCGGGGCATCCGGTCTGATTGGTACATTCCAGGCAGTACTCACAAACTTCATCGGTAATGTTCATGTGCACTTTTTGGCGCACAAAGCCTATCTCTTTCTTCTCCTTAATTTCCGCGCGGTGCTTCCGCCGGTTAAAGGTGATGCCGCATTCTTTGTCGGCAATAACCACTTTCACGCCATCTTCAAGAATAATGCGTTCCAGCGTATCGCGGTATTCTTCACGCGAGGCCGGGTTCATGCGGATTACCCTAGGCTGCGGCAACGTCCGGCCATCGCGCCGTTTAATGCCCAATGAACCCGCCGCTTCCGGTATGAGCGCGTTAACGATGCGCTCAATATCATGCGCCAAAACCATATTGCCGGTGATGTCTTCCTGCAGCGTCGGATTGGGCTGATGGCCCGTCATAGCCGTGGTTTTATTCTCGAGAATGATGTAGGTGATATCCTGACCCTGATTAATCGAATTGGCGATTGCCACCTGCCCCGAATGAAAGAACGTGCCATCACCCATGAATACGATCTGTTTGTTGGTAATAAACGGGTCAACGCCGCCGCCCGTGGCGCCGCCAAGCCCCATACCGCTGTAGTTGTGCATCAGCGGCTTATTCGGCTCAAACATCATCATCGTGTAACAGCCGGTGTCACCATGGGCCACAAGATCCATCGGTTTGCGGTTATGACGTTCCTGCATATACACGGGATCGAGCAGTCGCTTGCGAATCTCCAGGAGCGCACTAGACGAATCGCGATGCGGGCAACCGGGGCAATACGCCGGCGTTCGGACGGGCACTGCTTCCTGCAGCCGCCCCGCAAGCCGAATAATCTCCAGCTCTTCTGAAAGCTTCCCATTGGAAAGCTCGTGCGGAACATTGGGTGTATCACGCAAAAACTGCGTCAACAAGTCTATAAGTATTGAAGGGTGCAAGCCACGCGTATCCGGTATGCCCGCCCGCCCCCCTGGAAATATCTTGCCCCATACTTCGCAGCGCAACGCGGGGTTCTCCGGCTCCGCCTGGCGGCGGCGAAGCAAATGCTCGGAAACCTGTTTTTCAATAAAGCTGCGGCGCTCCTCAACCACCACAACACGCTCGCACATACCCGCAAGTTCATCCACCAGTCCGCCATCCACCGGATAGCTGAACGCCAGTTTCAGCATTGGAAACTGCCCCAGCAGCCCCATTTCATGCAAGGCATGCGCAAGAATCGTATGCGACATTCCCGACGATATAAAACCAACCGGACATTTCTGTGAGCGCCCGCCGCGCCAAGTGCGATCTATCGGATACAGCAGCTTAGAAAGCCCCAACTGTCTGCATCGGGCCAATAGCGCCTTAAACCGGTCATCAAACGTCAATTCCTGCCGCCAGCTTCGCGGCGGCAGAAGAACCGTTTGCTCGACCGGTATCGTTGCCGTTTCTATAGCGATACGGGCGTTGGTTGAAATGCTCGGCCAATGATTGGCCTGACACTGCACCGTGCCGCCGCCGTCGGCCAGGGCCACCGTTACCATCATGCCAACGTAAAGTTTGGCCGCCACCGATAAATCAAACGCATGAGCAACCCAGTCTTTAAGTTCCTGCGGGTTTGATGGCTCCATCACCGGTACGCGCAAATGCTCGAATAAAAACCGGCTGTCTGCCGGCACCTGCGTGGAATCACTCCAGGGATCATCACCCGACACCACCACCGCACCGCCGGTTGCATGCGGAACACCCGCCAGGTTTCCCAAGGCCAGCGCATCGGACGCTACATGTAACCCCACCGACTTAAACACCGCAATGCCGCGGACGCCCACCATCTGCGAGCCGTTCAGCATCGCTATGCTGATGGCCTCGTTGTTGGCCATTTTCGCACAGACGCCTTTTTCGTTAAGGAGCGGCCCAATGTCGTGACAAGAATCAAAAAAACCCGCCAATGGCGACCCCGGATACCCCGTCAAAAGCGCCACGCCGCCCGGAGTTTCCAAGCACCCCTTGAGCAGCAATTCTGCGCCGCCAAATATCTCGGCACCGCTTTCAACCTGAAATCGAGGGTCAATTTTCATGCCAACCTTCGCCACAGCCCATTTCACCGCATTACCGCTATGTTATAAGACCAACCCGGCCCTATCTCGCCGAAACCCGGCCAGTCAGGACGGCCTTATTAGCCCAACGCCCGCCGATACACCCATTCAGCGACAAGCCAAACTTCGACCAACGTTCTCCTATATTGTATAGTTCACGTCGCCCAAGGCCAAATATCAGGTCGTCGTCCGTAGCCATGCCAACCCTCGTCTTCTACCCCGCCAACATCCTCCACAGCTGGCCATCCTCTTCGCCGGCCTCATGCCTCCCGCTAATCCAAAGTTCCTTATATAGAAAACGCATTTCACCCGCATAGGCATTGCGAATTGTTCAAAAATCAGCTTCCCCGTACTGGGCACACCTCCAGAAGGTCCAACGCCCGCCGCTGCAATGC
>JAJXZA010000165.1 GCA_021780285.1 Planctomycetota bacterium | reverse complement strand
TAAACGTAATAAAACGACCTGATGCCTCACATCTGCGGGTAACGCCTTTCACCGCCTCTGCACAAATCAGCTTCAGTCAAGCGGTTTAAGACAACGCAACCGGCTCGGCAAATCGCTGCGCTAAATGATATAATCCATTGCGCAATTGATGATTGACACTCTTGTGGAGTAAAAGTAGCATCCACTTGTGAAACGTCCGGCCGCCGGACGAGAAGCTTTTGTGGAGCAAAATGTTAATGGCGACCTTAGGACTCATTGTTGGTAATCGTGGATTTTTTCCATCCCATTTGTGTGAATCGGGGCGCAAACAGATTCTGGAGGTGCTCGCCCGCGAAAATATTTCGGTTGTGGCGTTGCCGGTTGACGCGACCACCTTTGGAGCGGTTGAGAGCCATGCGGACGCACGAAAATGCGCAGACCTATTTAAGGCCAGCGCCGCAAAAATTGACGGCATACTTGTCACGCTGCCGAATTTCGGCGATGAGCGGGCCGTTGCCAATGCCATTCGCTGGTCGGGCTTGAATGTGCCGGTGCTGATTCATGCCTACAGCGATGACGGCGCCAAAATGACCATCAAAGATCGCCGCGACAGTTTCTGCGGTAAGATGTCGGTATGCAACAACCTCCGGCAATACGGCATCAAGTACTCGCTCACGACAACACACACAATCAGCCCGGATACCCCGGAGTTTGCGGCTGATTTACAACGCTTTGCAGGCACCTGCCGGGTGGTTAAAAAATTGCGCAACTGCCGACTTGGCGCGATCGGCGCGCGTCCAGGAGCGTTTAATACCGTTCGCTACAGCGAAAAGCTGCTGGAGCACAGCGGCATAACCGTGGAGACGCTCGACCTGTCTGAAATTTTGGGGTGGACTGCCAAAATGTCGGACGCCGACGCGGCGGTCAAGCAGAAGCTTACCGCCATTCAGCAATACACCAGCACAGGCGCGATTCCGCAGTTGCCTGTGATTAAGATGGCCAAGCTGGGCGTGGCGATTGACCGTTGGGTTGAAAAAAACGGTCTCGATGCCACCGCAATCCAATGCTGGACCTCGCTGGAAGAGTTTTACGGCGTGGTGCCTTGCACGCTCATGAGCATGATGTCGAACAGCCTTATGCCAAGCGCCTGCGAGACAGATATTGCGGGCGTGGTTGGCATGTACGCTTTAGTGCTGGCCGCAAAGAGTCCAGCAGCTCTGCTTGATTGGAACAACAACTACGGAAGCGATCGCGACAAGGGAGTTGTTTTTCACTGCTCCAATTTGCCTAAAGATTTCTTTGAACATCAAAAGATGGATTATCAGGAGATTATCGCCGGTACGGTGGGGCGTGACAATACGTATGGCACCATCGTGGGCCGGATCAGTCCGGGTCCCTTCACATATTGCCGCGTATCAACGGACGATCTGCACGGCTGCATCAACGCCTATATTGGCGAGGGAACGTTTACGGACGACAAACTGGATACCTTTGGCGGCTATGGCGTGTTTCATATAAAGAATCTGCAGAGTTTGCTGCAGTACATTTGCAAGCACGGTTTTGAGCACCATGTGGCCGCAGTAAAGGCCAGGGTGGCCGAATCACTTGAAGATGCTTTGGGAAACTACCTTGGATGGAACACGTATCATCATGGCGTGTAACGCGTAGACAAATAAGCCGCTCGATAGGGCACACAAGGCGTATAGAACGGTGCGGTAATGGCGTCGAATTACGTTATAGGTTTGGACTTCGGCAGCAGTTCGGTTCGCGCGTTACTGGTGGATACGGCGAATGGGCGGGAATTGGCCGAGAAGACTTTTGACTATCCGCACGGTCGCCAGGGCGTGATTCTCGACGGGAGAAATCCCAATCTTGCCAGGCAGCAACCCGCCGATTACCTGCTGGGCATCAAAAAAGCCATCCGGAGCGTCGTACATCAAGCGTCGCAAATACGTGGCTTCAGCCCTGATCGTGTGGTTGGCATCGGCGTGGACACTACAGGGTCCACGCCAATTCCAATTGATGCTTCCGGAACGCCTCTGGCCATGCTGCCCAAGTTCAAGAACAATCGGGCCGCACTCGCGTGGCTTTGGAAGGACCATACCAGCCACATCGAGGCGGCTGAAATCACTGAGCTTGGCCGCGCGATGAGGCCTAACTACATGGCAAAGATCGGCGGACGATATTCATCTGAATGGTTTTGGGCGAAGCTTCTGCATTGCGCGCGTACCAGTCCGGAGGTATTCGATGCCGCAGCCAGTTGGGTGGAACTGGCCGACTTTGTACCTGCTCAACTCACGGGAAATGTACGGCCGGAACAAATTCGCCGGGGCATATGCGCGGCCGGGCATAAGGCGCTTTTCAGCCGCGAGTGGGGGGGCTATGCCGATGATGAATTTCTCGGCAAACTCGACCCGCGTCTTGTTAAGGTTCGCAGGAGCCTCCCAAACCAAGTTTACAATGTGTCTGCGTCGGCGGGGAGGTTAACGGCAGCCTGGGCGACGGCCCTCGGCCTCCCTGAAAACATCCCGGTGGCGATTGGCGCGTTCGACTGCCATCTGGGAGCGATTGGCGCGGGTATTTCCGACAACACACTTGTCAAAATTATGGGCACCTCCACTTGCGACATTATGGTGGCTCCGATAGACAGCGGTCTGGCCGATATTCCAGGCCTCTGCGGCATTGTTCCCGAATCAGTACTGCCGGGCTATTTTGGCCTCGAGGCGGGCCAATCGGCTGTAGGCGATATCTTTGGTTGGTTTGTCAACGAGATCGCGCCCGGAGGCCGTATCGGCTCTTATGAGGCATTGACGCGGGCCGCTGGCAAACTCAAGCCAGGAGAGAGCGGCCTGCTGGCATTGGACTGGCATAACGGAAATAGGACGGTTCTGGTGGACCAGCGGCTTACCGGAGCGATTGTTGGCCTGACGCTCTATTCCACGCCGGCCGAAATCTATCGCAGCCTCATAGAGGCTACCGCCTTTGGCTCGCGTGTTATCATGGAGCGACTGGAGGAATACGGCGTACGCTGCGAACGTGTAATCAATTGCGGCGGCATCGCTGCGAAAAATCCGCTCATCATGCAAATTTATGCCGACGTGATGGGGCGTCCCATCGCTATTTCGCGCAGCAGCCAGACCTGCGCGCTCGGTTCCGCCATTGCGGCGACCGTTGTTTCCGGCGTGTATCCAAACTTCGCCGAGGCGACCGCCGCCATGACGGGCATCCAGAAGAAAGTATATACGCCGCAGCCGGCGTATGTCGCCGTGTATAACCGACTGTACCGTCAGTACCGCGTGCTGCATGACGCGTTTGGTGTCGGCTCTGCCGGCACAGGGGAGATTGCCGGCGTTATGAAGAGCCTGCTGACCATCCGCGATGAGGTGCGACGATGAGCCGGTTCGAGTCTTTGCGGGCAGAGGTATGCCGAGTTAACCGGTCGCTGGTTGAAGCCGGTCTTGTGGTGTTGACGTGGGGTAATGCAAGCGGAGCTGATCGCACCGAAGGCGTCATGGCAATAAAGCCCAGCGGCGTGCCTTACGAGCGTCTGACGCCGGACGACATGATTGTCATTACGATTGCGTCAGGCGAGGTTATACAGGGCAAAGGACGGCCATCGTCGGATACGCCGACACATTTGCATTTGTATCGGGCCTTTGGCGACATCGGTGGCGTGGTGCATACCCATTCAGATTTTGCCACAAGCTTTGCCCAAGCGGGCTGTGACATTCCATGCATGGGCACCACACACGCCGATAATTTTTATGGCAGTATTCCATGTACACAGGATATGTCGCCCAGAGAGATATCAGAAAATTATGAACTTAACACAGGCCGTTTGATTTCGGCATGCTTTGAGACTCGCGGTATTAACCCGATTAATACGCCCGGCGTTCTGGTAAAAAGCCATGCACCGTTTGCCTGGGGCTCGTCGCCGGCTAAGGCACTTGAGAACGCGATTGTGATGGAATATGCGGCCAAGATGTGCCTGCAAACCCTGCAACTGAATCCAAAAGCAGGCGCAATTGGCAAAGTGCTCATGGAGAGACATTTCTTCAGAAAACATGGGGCGAATGCCTATTACGGCCAGCCAAACAGATAATGCACCAACACCATCAATACCGGGAGCCTGACGATGCGATTGTTGAATAAAGCGATGTCGGTCTCAACAGACAATTTAACATAACATACATTATAGGACGTTATAAATCCTCGAGTCCGGGCTGTTTGGGCCGATGAGATACGGAATATAAATGGTTGTTACCTTAAAGCTGCCGACGGCGGTCTGCCACAACATCGTCAATAATTTGCATCAAATCAAATTTCGGTTCAAAACCCGTCACGCTCTTAAGCTTTGAAACATCTGGCACTCGCCTGGGCATATCCTGAAAGTTTCGGTCGTAGACCTGATCGTAAGGCACCAGTTTAATCGGTGAGCGGCTGTGAGTGGCATGACGAACCATTTCGGCCAGAGAGAATATTGAAACTTCCTGTGTGCCGCCAATGTTGTAAACTTCGCCTGCGGCATTTGGGGAATCCAGCAGGCGCTGGATGGCGTCAACAGAGTCGGCTACATGGGTAAATGTGCGAGTCTGGGAGCCATCGCCAAAAACGGTCATAGGTTGATGAGTCAGCGCCTGGTCTACCAGCCGCGGCAAAACCATGCCATAGGCCGGCGACTGTCGCGGGCCAACGGTGTTGAAAAATCGGCCGATAGTTACGGGAAATGCGCCCTGATGATGAAAGGCCAGGGCCATGAACTCATCCAAAGCCTTGGAGCACGCGTACGACCATCGGCTGATGGAAGTTGCGCCCAGAACGCAAAAATCGTCCTCGCGCAACGGTGCTTTAGTTTGCAAGCCATAAACTTCGCTGGTGCTCGCCAAAAACAGGGGTTTTTCATACTTGTGGCATGCTCTTAGCACGTGCTCGGTACCGACCACGTTGGTCATGATGCTTTGCAGCGGGTGATCCAATACATATTTAACACCAACCGCGGCGGCCAAATGCACCACCACATGGCAGGTTCCCACCAACTTTTCCAGCAGGGTGGTTTCCATAATGGATCCAGCGTGAAAATGCAGTGCCGGTGACGATTCAAGATGATGCAGGTTACGGCGCGACCCGGTGGATTCATCGTCGAGAATATATACCTCGTGGCCATGGCGCAAAAGCAATTCGGTCAGGTGACTGCCGATAAAACCTGCCCCGCCGGTAATGAAATATCGTGTCTTCATGCTACCTCGCGGCAGTACTTGTTTTTAGTGTGTGCATAAAGAATTGACGCCGGGCAAGAAGAGCCAGGCGAATTTCATCACCTGCCGCTAGAACCGCCTTAAAACTTCCATGAATTCTGGATGGCCCCAATGCATCCCTAAAATAACCACTTGCCGCCACGAGACGCAGGTCCCCATCTTCCAGGGTGGCGTGCATGTGATGTGATCCGCGGTCGTCGTGCAGACGCACCAGGCCGGCACCTTCATACATTCCGGCTCCTGTGGGGGTAATGACCATATACCTGAAGGTGGCGTTGATCGCTGTAGGCAGCAATGATGTTTCTCCACCCACCGGCCGCCAAAAGACCCGTATCAATAAAATTTGCCGTATGGGCCTCGCCTGAGGCTTCTGCGGGACGGCGGAGGCTAAATAAAAGTAGTATGTGCCAAATCGTGATCGGCGATAAAACGCCCGATCAAGGTGTGGTATAAAAATACGTTGTGTCGCTGCAGCAAGCGGCCGAATGGTAATAGGTGAACCACCAGAGCAGCCAGCCAGCAAGATTAGAAAACCGGCGCAGACGAACCATTCCAGGCAGCGAGTGATCCAGTTGTTTGGAGATAACCGCAATCGTTTCATTGCAGTAGCATAATCGCACGGCCTTCGGATGAAAACCTTCTTAAAGCCACAGGCCTGCCTCCACCTTAACTGCCCCGCTTTGTGTTTAACAGTTCAGCCAGAACCCGCAATGCGTTGGTGGCGAGTCGCCAGGTCGGATCACGGGCGGCTTGCTCGCGACCCAGTTTGGCTTCATACCCTCTAATCATTTCAACGGCAGCACGACGTGATTCGGCAGCAAAGCAACGTACGGATTCGACCATCAAAGGTTCCAGCCGAAAAGCTTTCCAGCATTCCAGATACCGGCAAACCAGCCAACCAAGGTCAATCTCTTCTTCCTCGGAAAATACTTCGGTGGACTGAAAAAATGCTTGCCAAGCGATGACCGCCCCACCCGTGTCTCCGGCGATGGCGCGGCGACAAGCCAGCTCGCCCCAGCAGAATCGGTCCTGACGTTCGGCTCCAGCCTCCCAAATGGCGGCAGCGCCCAAGGCACTGGCAGGCAACCCTTGACCCAGCATGCGCATCCAACCGAGTCGCCAAAACGCCCGGCCATACCCCAGCTTGGCCGCATCCTCAAAATATTCGCGAGCTTCGTCAAAATCTTTGGCTGTATGCCCCATGCCAAAAAGGGCTTCCTCGCCGCGTTCATACAGGCCTGCCGCCACTTTCCGCCGTTCCTGTCTCTCAAGAACCGAGTAAACATCGAGGTCTGGGCTACTAACAACCTGAGTCATGGTCATCAACCAATTCGCTAACAACAGCCTGAAGAATATTAAGACATTCGTCTTATCGGTAAGGTCGAACACTTAGTTAAGTATTGTGCGCGATAAAATCGCAGCCTTATGCCTGCCTCCCCATAGACGAGTTTTTCTAGGACTATCGCGCCGTCTCGCCTCGAACACGGTAAATTGCCGATTAAATGCGGAGGAATAATGATCCGGATAAGGCAATGCAGGCACCGACCGCCGTAATTGGCCGTGAGGGTTTAATGTGCATTTGATAAGCCATGTAAAAAGGTTATAGTGGCGAAGGATTTGCCGCAGGGGCCTGATCATGAATGACGCTGCAATATTGCACCGGCTGTTGGTGGTGACGGGGCCGGAACTGCGCAACTCAAAAATCCTGGATTTTCTTGACCGACAATTTGATATTGTGAATGCCGCGAGCATAGAAGATGCCCTCAAAGCTCTGCGCTGCGGCCATTTCGATGCGATACTGTCTGTGGCCGGTGACTTTTTGCCAATGGAACGGGCGATAGCGTCGCAGCAATCCAGCCTGATTCTCGATACCATTGGCGAAGGCGTATGCATGGTGTCGCCTGATGGTCGCGTGTGCTGGGCCAATCGCCGGATGCGTCAATGGCCGCCAGAGATACAGGGCCGAATCTTCGCACAGTGTCAGGAGGCGTTGCAGAACTTTATTGAAGCGGCCCGGCCGGCAGCCGCGGGCAACTCCCCCGCCGCACCTGTACTGGCTGGTCATTGCAAAAAGTTTGCCATTAACATTGAGGACAAGTATTTTTTTGAATTGGTGTGCTCGCCGGTCATTAATGGAGTTGGTACTATTACTCAGGTAGTTGCCATCTGCTGGGATGCCACCAACACCCGCCGCCTCCAGGCCAAACTCGATGCCATTGATAAAGCAGGCCGTGAACTGGTGCGTTTGGAAGGCGATTCAATCGCCAAGCTGAACGTGATGGAGCGTCTGAAGCTGTTGGAAGACAAGATCATCAAATTTTGCCGCCAACTTATGCACTTTGATCATTTTTCCATCCGGCTGCTTGATTTCAAGACCAACAAGCTCGAACCGGTGATCAATGTCGGCATGCCTCCCGAAGCAGCGGATGTCGAACTGTTTTGCGAACCGGACGGCAATGGTATTAGCGGTTACGTGGCCTCAACAGGCCGATCTTACATTGCACCCGATGTAGCCCGCGACCCACGGTATATACCCGGCTTAAACTCGGCTCGAAGCAGTTTAACCGTCCCACTTATGCTGCACGATAAAACGATTGGCATCTTCAACATTGAGTCGAACGAATATGCATTTTTTACCGAGGATGATCGGCAGTTTGCCGAGATCTTTGGACGCTACCTGGCCATCGCTCTCAATATACTCCAGCTTCTTATTGTCGAGCGGTACACCACCAGCGGCCGGTTGGTGCGGGATGTTGCCGGCGAAATCGCCGGGCCGCTTAACGATATAGCCATGGATGCTGCGGCCCTGCGCGAACAATACATCGGCAACGATGAGGTGCAGCAACTGATAGATAGCATGGTGCAGAACGTAAACAAAATTCGCGCTGGTATGAGCGCCGCCTCAGCCGGCCCACAGAGAATTATAGATTCCGCATCCAGTGACAGTTTCTCTCAGGACCCCATGCTGCGAGATAAACGGGTTCTCGTCGCCGATGACCAACCCTCCATTCGACAAACCATTCAAGCTATTCTTGCCCGCTGTGGCTGTGTGGTTGACGCCGCGGCCGATGGCGCGGAGGCCTGTGCTCTGCTTGCCGGCGAAAGCCGCTATGATCTGGTCATTTCCGACATTAAAATGCCGCACAAAAACGGATATGAGATTTTTAGCATGGCTCAAAAATTGGGACATGCGCCGCCGGTTATACTTATGACGGGCTTTGGCTACGACCCGGCCCACAGCATTACACGTGCATCGCAGGAAGGTTTACGCGAAGTGCTTTGCAAGCCATTTAAGGTAGACCAACTCATGACCGCTATTCGCAAGGCCATTGCCCCTTCATAGGTTGCTACACGCCTGAAAATGCTCCAAATCCACCATCCACCGCTAAAATAATGCCGGTCACGAAAGCAGATGCATCCGAGAGCAAGTAGTGAATGGCCCCGTGAAGCTCGGACGCCACACCGAACCGGCCAAATGGTGTTTTAGCCGTTATGGTATGCCCGCGCGGTGTGAGCGATCCGTCTTCGTTCGTAAGAAGCCGACGATTCTGCTCACCAAGAAAAAACCCCGGAAGCACCGCGTTGACGCGAATTTTGCCATTCGTCCGCCGGGCCATATCTACCGCCAGCCATCGGGTAAAATTTTCAATGCCGGCTTTGGCCGCCGAGTAACCCACTACGCGCGTAACCGCCTGCGGCGCCGAAGCGGACGAAAAATTGACTATCGCCCCATGTCCCGCAAGCTGCAGAGCCGGCCCAAAAATGAGCGAGGGCAAAACGGTGCCGTGAAGATTCAGGTCCACAACCTGACGAAAGGCCTCAAAGTCCAGATCAAAAAAGCTCTTGTCTGGCGAGATGGTTGCGCCCGGCATGTTGCCTCCAGCGCCGTTAAGCAAGGCGTCTATACGCCCCCACTTTTGCATAATATGCTCGCGGGCTTTTTCAAGAGATGGTCTATCGAGCACATCAGCAACATAGCCTTCACATTGGCAGGCTGGGTATGCGGCACGACAACGATCGAGTGCGATCTGAAGCTTTTCTTTGCTTCGCCCAAGGTATGCAACCCGGGCGCCCTGGCTTGCCAGATAGTCGGCGGCGGAGCCTGCCAGGGATCCGGTAGCGCCCGTTACGACTATTACACGCTCTCGCAGATTAAAAAGATCGCTCATAACTTCTCCGGGTTAGCTGCGCAACTGGCCTTAAAACGTGATACATTACTCGCATCAGTGCCTTATTTGCTCACTACAATACCGTGTTCGTCGCGTATGGCAAGGATGGCTTTCAGGCTGAGCTGGTGGAAATGTTGCCTGCAAAGGCCGATACTTGTATTATCTGTCTTGCTAGCCGTGATTGTCACGGCCATGAATTTCGCGCGCCGCGTCTGGTTTTGTAAAGACGGGCATGCGCAAAATGTGTAGCCTAACAGGAGATCCCCCAACATGGGCAAAGTAAGAGTTGCCATCAACGGATTCGGTCGCATTGGTCGTTTGGTTTTTCGGGCTGGTTGCAGCGATTCGCAGATTGAATTTGTCGCCATTAACGATTTGGTTCCGGCAGATAACCTGGCTTATTTGCTGAAGCATGACTCCACTCATGGCAAGTTCAAAGGCGAAGTTTCGGCCAAGGGTGAAGAAGGAATTATGGTTAACGGTCACTTTGTAAAGACCTTGGCCGTGCGCGACCCTGCCACCTTGCCTTGGGCAAGCATGAACATTGATTACGTGGTGGAGTCCACCGGGCTGTTTACCGACAAGGACGGAGCCGGTAAGCATCTGACAGCGGGCGCCAAACGGGTTATTTTATCCGCGCCAGCCAAAGACAAAGAAACTCCAACCTTCGTGATGGGCGTCAACGAAGAGAAATTCAACCCCGCGACGGATAAAATTGTGTCGAACGCAAGCTGCACAACCAACTGCCTGGCGCCGCTTGCCAAGGTGGTCAACGATCACTTCGGCATTGAAGAAGCGCTGATGACCACAGTACATGCAGCCACCGCTACGCAGCCAACTGTTGATGGTCCGTCCAAAAAGGACTGGCGCGGCGGGCGTGGCGCCGGGCAAAACGTGATTCCGGCTGCCACCGGAGCAGCAAAAGCGGCTACACTGGTTATTCCGGAACTGAAAGGCAAGATTACCGGCATGGCGTTTCGCGTGCCAACACCCGATGTGTCGGTGGTAGACCTGACGGTCCGCACGAAAAAAGATACGTCGTTGGCGGCAATCAACGAGGCCATTAAAAAGGAATCTGAAGGCCGCCTGAAGGGCATTCTGGGTTACACAGATGAAGAGGTGGTTTCGAGCGATTTTATCACCGATTCGCGATCCAGTATTTATGACGCCAAGGCCGGTATTGAGCTTAATCCCCATTTCTTCAAACTGGTGAGTTGGTACGACAACGAATGGGGTTATAGCAACCGCGTGGTGGACCTGATTAAATACATCGCCAAAAAAGATGGTCTTCTGTAACCGACAGCGTGTTGAACTGTAAAAGAGATCGCAAGGTTCAAGATGGGTGCCCCCCCGCTTGAGCCTTGCGTTTTTATGCGGAGCCTGCGGCCGATACCAGTTCAGGCCCCCAAACGCAAAGATCGTGAATAGAAAGGCCTTTAATGCGGTGGATTTGGATTGACAGGTTTGAGTCCTTTAAGCAAGGCAAGGCAGCGGTCGCTATAAAAAATGTAACCGCGGCGGAAGAGCACTTGCATGATCTGTACCCCGGTTTTGCCCTGATGCCCTCAACCCTGATGATTGAAGGCATGGCGCAGACTGCCGGCATTCTCGTCGGCGCATGGCGGAACTTTCAGGAGAAGGTGATACTGGCAAAGATCGGCAAGGCGACTTTTGTGCGGCTGGTTCGGCCGGGTGAAACCCTCATCTACAGAGCCAACATATTGCAAATCAACGAGGTTGGAGCTTCAGTGGAGGGCAAGATATTCAGCCGCCAGACCGATGAATCGGGCACGCGAGAACTGGCCGTCGGCGAGGTAGAGATGATGTTTTCTCATATAGATCAGAATCTCGCCGGGGCTAGATTTCCGGAGTTTAACTTTGTATTTAACAGTGAGTTTATGGCTCTGTTTGACGCATATCGGCGCGACATGCCCGCCGAAATTTAGCTCGTTGCGTCGCCGCTACTGATATGGCTTCACCTCCCCGGCTATACACGTTTATGGCACTTACACCGTTAAGCCGTATAATAAAGGCCGTTTCAAGTCGGTACGGACTTTGTAGAGTTGCCAAGGTCGGATGATGATCCGAAAAGGATAGGTGCGCCATGATATTAAATGTAATCCGAGCAGTATTTTTTATACTCGTTGGAATCGTCGCTTCAGCGTACCTGGCGAGGTCCCTTAATGGCCAACAGCATCTTGGCTGGGGGCCTTATCTCATTATGCTCGGCGGTGTGGTATTGGCCTTTGCGGTCATAACCATAGATGTGCTTGTCCGTAAAAAGAACCTTTCAGCATTGGCCGGTCTGTTTTTCGGATTGCTGGTGGGAATATTAATATCGCTGGCGCTCGCCTACCTCGCAGATCAAATTACGGGCGTTTTTCTTGAGTCAAGCACTCGATTGGCCTATCAGCCGGTAATAATGGGTGGGAAGCTTCTGCTTGGCCTGTGCGCCTGCTATTTGAGCGTGTCACTTATTCTGCAAACCAAGGACGACTTCAGGTTTATTATTCCCTATGTTGAATTCAGTCGCGCGACGCGCGGGCCTAAGCCTTATATTCTTGACACCAGTGTAATTATTGACGGCCGGATAGCCGAAGTGGCGGCGACGGGCATATTTGAATCACGCTTGGTGGTTCCGCGGTTTGTCATCAATGAACTTCAAGCAGTGGCGGATTCCAGTGATAGGCTTAAGCGCAGCCGCGGCCGACGGGGGCTGGCAGTGCTCAAAAAGCTGCAGGAGATGCCCCGCGTGGAGTTGCACATATGGGATGGCGTATTGGCCCACAATGATAAATTCGAAGGGGTGGATCAGAAGTTGGTTGGGCTGGCACAGCAGGAGACAGC
>JAJXZA010000173.1 GCA_021780285.1 Planctomycetota bacterium | reverse complement strand
GCCGCCGTAGATTTCACTTCAGTCACGCCGTCCCGTGCCATCGCCGCCAATGGCTGCGGCCGAGCCGCCATACACTGTGCGGCATACCAATCGGCCTGATGTTCGCACAAGCGACTGATAAGCGGAAATACCAATATTAAAAACACCGCCACCAGCGCGTAATTAGTAATTTGCCAGAATGTGTCATACCGCGGCCACAGCGACATACCCGCCGACGCTACGGCCGCGGCCGCAAACCCTCCGGCTGCAAACGCCGCCAGGTACCACCACAGGTGGCGATGATGCCCATGGCCAACTTCATGGGCAAAGACGGCCTGAATTTGATTGTCATCAAGCCGGGCAAGCAGGGCATCGGTTATTAAAAAATAGCGAGCCATCGGAACCGGCCCCAAAATCGCCGCATTTACCACTCGATGGTATGTATGCCACACGCGAATATCGGTAAAGCGAACCCCGCCGGCTGCGGCCATACTTTCCAAGCGGCTCCGCAACGGTTCAACGGTGAGTTTGCTGGTGCTCCATACCCACACCACCAGCCGACCGGCAAGCAGCAGCACTGCCAAGGTAACAGCCAAACCGGCTCCATAAGCTAAATTGCCCCACCCCCAATTGCGAAGCAGTGTTTCAGCCAGGCGCCGCAGTGCCAAAGCCAACAGCAATACCAGAGGCAAATACATCGCATGGCGCAATTGCATAAGCACATAGGCCCAGCGCGGCGGCATGGGGGCAAACTTGCGGCCTTCAAGCGCTGCGGCGAGGGCTTCCTGGTCGGCCGCCAGAGATTCAAGCGGGTATTCCAGCAGCCAAAAGCCGACCCAAGCCGCCACCACCGGCAACATCCAGATCACTTGGGCCAATGGAGCCAGCAACCCCATAAGGCGCCATCGGTCATGCACCAGCTCGCCCCAACCAAAATTAAACAGACACAGCGCCAAAAGCACCAAAGACAGCGATCGTAATTTACGCAACCGCCGACCGAATTGATACAGAAGTTCTGTGGCGGAATCTACCGGCCCAGCCGCCAGCAGCTGCTGACGTCGGCGATACGCCTCCAACACCAGCAGGGCCTGCATTCCCAGCACCACCGCCAGCACCGCCCCCGGCGACAAACGCAAAAAACTCGCATCGCCCAGGTACGGGTAAGACCCGACAATCAAAATCAACAACAATGGCAAAAGCGGTGGCAGCATCGGAGAGGTATATTACACGCCAGATGCCGCCCGGCGAAGCGCACCGCCCGGCTTCGACCTTTCGACCGCCTCGCCCACCCCAAAAAACCAAAATCTGCGGCGATTGTACTGGTGCCGAATGCCGCTAAAATAGGGGGCTTTCGCGAAAGGCGTGAGCATGACACAGGCAATTAAACTCGCGGTATCAGGAGCGGGCGGGCGCATGGGCAACCGAATTATCGCCCTCGCCGCTGCCCAGCCAGACAAATTCCGTCTCGTGGCGGCCATCGAACGGGCGGATTCTCCGTGGGCCGGTAAGGATGTAGGCTCTCTGGTTGGCCTGTCGCCTACCGGCGTGGCCATCACCGCCAAATTGCCCGAAGCCAGTCAAAATACCGCCGATGTACTGATAGATTTCTCGGCCCCGGCGGCCACACGCGAGCTCATTGCGGTGTGCCGGCAGCAACATATTGGTATGGTCATCGGCACCACAGGCCTTGCCGAGAGCGACCAGCTTCTCATCAATGAAGCCGCCCGGGACATTCCCATACTTCAGGCCGCCAACACCAGCCTGGGGGTTAACCTGCTGCTGAACATTGCCGCGGAGGTGGCACGCAAACTGGGCGACGCCTACGATATCGAAATCGTCGAATCGCATCACAACCAGAAAAAAGATGCGCCCTCCGGCACGGCCCTGGCGCTGGCCGAGAGCATCTGCACCGCCACCAACCGCAATTTGTCTGCATCGCTGGAGCATGGTCGCCATGGCGGCGACGCCAAGCGACGGCCAGGCACCATTGGTATGCACGCTCTGCGCATGGGCGATGTTGTCGGCGAGCACACCGTTTACTTCGCCACGGGCGGCGAACGCATTGAAATTCGCCATGTTGCCACCACGCGCGACACGTTCGCGATGGGCGCATTACGGGCGGCGGCGTTCATTGCCGGCAGCAAACCGGGGCGATATTCGATGGCTGACGTGCTCGGTATTTTATGATATATTTTTAGTGCGTTGGCCCGGCACTCGCCCGGCTGCGTCTGACATGGATGTCCTGATTTGCGGAGTGTATCGAATGGATTCGTTTATTGTTGAAGGCTCAACCCGGCTGCGCGGCAAAATACGCATCAATGGCTCCAAGAATGCCGCCCTGCCCATCATGGCCGGGGCGCTGCTTGCCAATGGCCCATCGGTCATTGAAGATGTGCCGAATCTTTCCGACATTCAGCATCAAATGAACCTGCTGACCGAACTGGGCGCTGTGGTCCAGCGGCAATCTGACGGCTCGATGAAAATTGAAGTAAAGGACGAAAGCAATTCGCACGCGCGCTATGACCTGGTGCGAAAGATGCGCGCCAGCATCTGCGTACTGGGTCCGCTTTTGGCCAAGCGCGGCGAGGCGAGAGTTTCGTTGCCGGGTGGATGCGCCATCGGCGATCGCCCGATTGACATTCACCAGCGCGGCCTTGAAAAGCTGGGTGCCAAATTCAGGCTCGAGGGCGGCGATATAATCGTGACGGCGCAGCGGCTGCGCGGAGCCGATATTTTTTTGGGAGGCAACTTCGGTTCAACCGTTCTGGGCACAGCCAACGTGATGTCCGCGGCGACGCTGGCCGAGGGGACCACCACCATAGAATCGGCCGCGTGCGAACCCGAAGTGGTGGACCTGGCCGAGTACCTCAATGCCATGGGAGCGCGGATCAGCGGCCACGGCACGCCGCGCATTACAGTAGAAGGCGTTGCGGATCTTAAAGGATGTCGGCACCGCGTGATTTGCGACCGCATTGAAGCCGGCACATTTATGGTGGCCGCAGCCATATCCAACGGCGAAATTGAGCTTGAAAATGTGCGGCTACGCGACCTGATGGCCACGGTGGACAAGCTGCGCGCTATCGGCGTGATTGTTGACGCCAGCAACGGCGGCTGTACGGTCGCGCGCAGCCAGCGGCTTCACGCCACCACCATCACCACCCAGCCGCATCCGGGCTTTCCTACCGACCTGCAGGCCCAATTTATGGCGCTTTTGGCCATTGCCGACGGCAACAGCATCATCACCGAAAAAATATTCCCGGATCGCTTTTTGCATGTAGCCGAGCTGGCCCGCATGGGAGCCAAGGTGCACCGCGAAGGTGCAACGGTCATCATTGAAGGAACCGATCAATTGGTGGGTGCGCCGGTGATGGCCAGCGACCTGCGGGCATCAGCGGCGCTCGTGCTTGCCGGCCTTGCCGCCGAAGGCAGCACCACCGTTAATCGCGTGTACCACATAGACCGCGGCTACGAACGCATCGAAGAGAGGCTCAATAAACTCGGCGCCCGTATTCAGCGGGTGGATCAGCGCGAACTCGAAAATTAAGGCCCATCAGGCCGTAGCTTCATCGCCATACTCGCAGGTGCAAACATGCCGGTAGCCACAGGCACTCCTTGTTTGAAATGTCACATTTGACACCGCAACCCGCTATGACCTCCGCTGCACCATGGCAGTCAAAGTCTGCTCGGCAAGAGCGCCGGCCGCCTTTACGCCCGCATGGTTGGGGCGATGTCGGTAATACTCCGAATTTGCAGCAGTCGCTCAAACTGCGGTAGCGTCATGCGTTGCGACGGCGTTACATGAATGACGTGCGAGCTTTGGGGCCGTAAATGCACAAAATTATCTGAATATTTGGCATCTACTTCCCCAAGACTTAGCCAACTCCATAGAGCAGGCTTATCGGTCTGCAATTCAACGGTAAAAACGCCGTTGGCTGAGGTAATCGTCGGACTGATTCGCGGCGGCTGCAAACGGAGTTGCAGGGGGCGGCCGAAAAACAGCAGATTCGACGCTACCGTCTTAGCGCCAATGCGCACCGACGGCCAAACCAGCAAGTTTGATGGGCCATACTTTTCCAGCAGATGCGACAAGTGCAGCGTACGCGCCAGCCGACTGGTGCGGGCCGCAATCGCTTCGTTTCCACTGCTTCGGTGCAGAACGTTGCCCTGTGCATCGGTTACGTCAATGAGCAATTCACCCGTGGCGCTGTGCATGCGGTCGCTGACAACGTAAATGTGCGCATCTCCGGTTTTGGCATTCAGGTCACCCGTCACCAGCACCGGAGCAAAAAACCGCCGGCTGCAATATTGAATGGCTTTCCAACGATGGTACCAGTCTATCATAGACCAAGTGGTTCCCGGCCAGCAATCGTTAAGTTGCCAAATCGCGGCCGCCATTGAATGCGGCATATCGCGCCGCCAAAACTCCACGCCATAGTAACCCAGGCAGTGAGCCTGCATGACCTGGCTTAACCACAGGTTCTCGTCAAAGCCTTCGGGCAATTGACCAAAATACTCGTTCGTATACTGCTTAAGGCGAAGAGGCCCCCACGGACGCACAAATCTCTCGTGATAAACCATAACTTTGGAATTGGTGGTTGTACGATCAGCCGCGTCCGTATACTGCCGCACGCTGATCGGAACAGGAAAGCTCTGAGCGCCGAATTCGCTCACGAAGCCATGCACGCGATGGTATGATTCAAATGGAAGTGTCCACACCCATACGGCCCAATAATGTATGTCGCCGCTATGCCAGGCGCCGCTGCCTTTTTCATAAAAGGCATCAGGCACAAGTTCCAGCAGCGTCTTGCCGATTACATCGCCGAAAAGATAGTTGTAGCCCTTAAAGTGTTTGATTTCATTGTTGCCGCTCCATATCGCCAGGCTTGGATGGTGGCGCACCCGGATCACATTGTCCTGCACCTCGGCGCGCACATTGGCAATGAACTTTTCATCCTCCACCGGATAAGACGCATTGGCAAACTTAAACTCAAACTGCAGCATAATGCCCAGTTCATCGCAGGCATCAAAGAGGGCGTCTTCTTCATAATAGCCGCCGCCCCATAGCCGGATAAAGTTAAAATGACAGTTCGCCCCGTCCTGCATGTACGAACGCAGTATTTCGGGCGTCACGCGCGTGGGAATATTGTCGGCGGGAATCCAGTCGGCGCCTTTGACGAAAAACGCTACGCCATTAACTTCAACATGCATCGCAATACCATCTTTGGGAGGCAGCACATGCACCGTTCGCAGGCCTATACGCCGCGAAGATTGATCCAACTGCGAGCCATCATGCCGCTTCAGAGATGCCTCGATCGTGTACAGCGGCTGATCACCCATGCCATTGGGCCACCATAGTTTAGGCTGGCTGATCTGCAGCGACGCCTTTGCGCTGCCGTCCGAAACCGCAGCTTTGGCCTGCGCAACGGCATGGCCATCATGCCATGCGGTAAAGGTCACTTCATCGTCGCCGGCGGCGCCAGCGAGCTGGGCCTGCACCCCGATTTCAACGGTGCCATCGCGGTTATGCTGCTGCTCGACTGCAACGTCTGTAATGCGGGCGCTGTAAGCGACGATCTCTATCGGCTTCCATATGCCCGCAGTAAGCATTGCCCGGCACCAGTTCCAACCCCACATGTATGGTGCTTTGCGAACCCAACTCCGCGGCTTGTTAATGTTGACGTTAAATTCTTTTTTGTATGCCGCCTGATGCTCGCGGACATAGGGCGCCAGGGGCGAAAAGCGAACCTTGATATGATTGCGACCCGGCTTGAGCAGCGCCTTAACGTCAAACTCCCACCGGCGGTACATATTGTCGGTGTCGGCAACATGCTGGTCGTTGATCCAGAGCGTCGCGAGCGTATCGAGCCCGTAGCACACAAGGTGCACATGGGGCCGCGATAGAAGCTCCGCAGGCACATCAAATTCACGCTCGTAAATCCAGGTCTTGTCTGCAACCCACTGCACCTTGCCGCTGTTTTCGCGATAGTACGGATCGGACAACTTGCCGGCGGCAATAAGGGCTTCATAATTTACCCCCGGAACACTGGCCGGAATCTGCTCGTGCGTGTCCTCCTGTATGAGCGTCCAAGCCGAACCATTGAGACTAAGCGTTGCAACAGAAGCATCGCCGCTCGCTACGTCACCCTCGGCGGTTCCGATGGAATCGCTGGCCAGCACCAGCGCCGCAGCGCCGGCCGCCGCCATAAAATCGCGCCGCGAAAGCGCCGAAGAATTGGCCTGCTGCTTACTGTCCATATGATTCATCTCCTTGATGCAGACTAGAGGACTGCATACACCGGTTTGAATCCGGTTGGGGGTAGTGCTCACCAGAGCCTTGATAACAACGGCTTTCGTCAATGTTTACAGGCCTTTGCTCACCATGAGCCATTGCCAAGGCTGAACCGCCGCTAATGCCCTGTTGCGCACCAAAGCGCACCAAAAAGCGGGAGTTTTGGTGCATTAGTGGTGCATGAAAAACGGCATCATCCGTGCCGGTCTTAACCGCTTGGTGCAGAACCGGCATAACCACGCTATCCAGCCGAGCGCCAACATCCGACAGCCCCAACACGCCGTACACGTTGGCCGTTAGGCTTGGCGTGCTATGCCGCGCCAGTTGCTGGACTACCTTCATGGAAAGCCCGGCCTTAATCCACTTCTGAATTGCTGTATGCCGCAACTGGTGGAAGTGAATATCTTCGCTTAGGCCGGCAGCCCTTAGGTCGCGTCGGAAAGTTCCGATATGCCGGTCAGTGCCGATACGCGGGATTGTCTTAAACACTTTGGCATCAGGATGAGCCATTACGCCCTTGCAGAGTTCCACTAGGTCAGGATGTAGCGGCAACTGGTCAGCCTTGCGGTTCTTTGTTTGCTCGGCTCGCAGTTGAATGTAGGGGGGTATGGCGTCGGCATGAATATCGCCCCAGCGGAGTTCGGCCAATTCACTACGGCGTAGGCCAGTCAAGATAGCGAACGTGTAAACCATGCGGCGGTCTTGCGGTGCGGCGTTGAGCAGCTTGGCAATTTCATCATCCGACAACGCGCGTTGAGGCTTGCGTGATTCCCGAAGCTTACTGATACCCAGTAGCGGGTCGCTTTGCAGGCGTCCGCGCTTAATGCACCAGTGCACAAAAGCCTTAATCGCCGATATATAGCGGTTGATTGTCGCTTCGGACACCGTTGCGGCCTTGAGTTCTGTAACAATCTTGGCCACGTGGTCAGATGTAATATCCGGCAGGTGCTTCCACTGGCCGATGTTTACCATGCGTTCCAGTTGCGACTTAACCAATTGCTGGTGGCGAACATCCAACTCTTGACGTGCGGGATCGGCGTGAAACTCGGCAAGGTGCTCACTCAAGGGACGGCGTGCATGTTCCATATCGGCAGTCAACAGGCCTTGTTGCCGGCGGTCGGCATCTTTCTGGAGTTTGGCCAGTTGCTCAACGCTTGCGCCCTTATCGGTGCAAAGGACTACGCTTTGCCAGCGGCCCGGAGACGTGCGGATTTTGCCATACCATGCCGCGGTTTTGATTTTACGTCCATCGGCAGCCTTAATTGTTCGCTTGAATACTTTCATGGCGTCAGTCCTTTCGTGAGACAAGTTTAAGGTTTAATTATCGTCATTGTCTTGTCAAGCTCAAATTCTTAAAACGTTGTTTGCCTCATTGCCAGGTTCTGGCGACTGATTGATCGCCTTGGCGTCCGGCGTTGCAATGGCGGGCAATTGTGCAAGCGGCAGGGGCGTTTGTAGGCGTGCCCTAAGGCGATAAAACCGCGAGGCGGCTTTGAGCAGTTTTCGGATTCGGACAATCGGCGGCACGGCATCCGGCATCGGTTCAAGGATAACCGTCCAGCTTTCCGCCGCCAGCTTACCCGGGCGCGGCTTGGCCGGCGTCCGCGTGAACCTAAACTGTTTTTGCGGTGTAGTCATATCGCACGCCCCATACCCGGCAGTAGACCATCAGATTGTCGCATAACCTTGTGCGGTATAATGTCCGGCATGGGCGGCGCGGCTTTTTCGGCAGGTTGAACCGTATCCAAATGCCACCGCGCAACAAGGAAACCGCCTGCACCGTCTACGGTAAACTCGGTAATGGTTATCTGGCGGCCTAAGCCGTCCCTAAGGCGTTCATTCAGGTAATTAAGGGCTATCTGGTCGGCGTAATCCGGGTCGCCGAAGCACAGATAATCGCGGGCGGTATTGTCATAAAGCCTTCGGAGTTCGGCTTGTCTACTCTTGTCGGATTGACCGATAGCAGCCATAGCCACTTGCCGCCATGTTTGTGGAGGGCTGGAACCCGGCATTACTGGTTCGGACGCCTTGGCCGCAACCTTGGCAGCCGGCGCAATCGGGGCCATACCCGGAACAGCCGCGGTAATGCCGGAAGTATATGAATCGTCATCGAACAGGGTGTCGAGATTCATTTTTTTCCTCTCTTATGCTTTTCTCGCTTCGCAGCTTCGCACAACAAGAAAACCCGCATGGATATTGGCGATTAGTGCGAAGTGAGCCTTTTTTCGCGGTAGCTTCGCACTGCGCACTAACCCGAAAGCCCGAAAGTGCGAAGTAAGTGCGCAAATACCGCTACTTCGCACTAAAACCCGCATGGATATTGCGCATAATGCTTGTGCGAAGTAACGAAGCCGGAAAACCACTGTATGGTAAATATTCATGCGACCCCCAGGTCGGGTAAAATACCCTCATCGCCCTTAGTTTCGGCGTCCAGGATGATCCGCCAAACCGCCGCCTTAGGCCCACGGGCAGGTTCGACGACCTCCAGATAGCCCGAATCGGTCAACTCCCGGAGCCAGCCTTGAACGGCGCGGTTACTCGACGGTTCACCTTTAATTGCTTCGCGCGTTGTCCATGTTTCCGTCGCCGATACTCGACTGCGAAGCCGCTCCAAGAACCTCCTCGAGGCCGCCGAAATTGAACCGCCCAAAAGCCGGCCCATAGGTTCAGCCAGCAGCTTTTTCGCAATTGCGTAATCCTGAAGCGTCGCCACAATTGCACCGTCCTGCTGCTCTCTCTGGAATTGGTGCAGTAGTGCCACAGCTTCGATCATTGAGAGCAGGTGCCCAAACGCCCGTCGCGCTTCAGTACGTTGGCACGGAAACTTCCCGGCCAACTCCGCCGCAAAGGGTATCTGCACTGGCAGTTGCTCAAGCAGCCGCTGGATTGCATGGTGCTTGGCGACAATTGGTGCGGTATCTATCTTGCTGTTACGCGATTCAGCGGTGGCCAGCAAGATACGCTTGGTTTGACCTTCGCGTTCATCGGTTTGGAGCAATAAGCAGCGGTTTGAATCTTCATCAAAAATGCGTGTAAGCGTTGTTGTTTCAACGAAGGCTATCGGGCCGGTTTGGTGAACCGCGCGGGTAACCAGTATGCCGTCAGCATCTTTTTCAGGAACGAGCTTTGTAATTTCGCCGCAGGACAACATCTCCCGCAGCGCCCTTGTGGTTTCGGCGCGTTCATCATTTTCAAGGCGGGATCGCTCACCTGCTACAATCCACCGATGTGAAAGTGAACCGTCAAGCAAGTAGTACAGAGCGTTTGGCGTCAGAGATGTTGCAACGAAAATCGCCTCTAGCGGAAACAGCTTGGCGATTCGCTCAACGATAAAAGACTTGCCGCTTGTTGACGGGCCTTGGACGATGCCCGACACCGGTCTACTCAGTAGGCGGCTTGTTCCAATCAAATAGATTGTTGCCGCAAGTTTACGCTCGCCGGTAACGCCCATTATGCAGATGTCGCTAAGTAGTTGTTCCAACAAGTTTTCAGCCTTGAGCATATCCATTGCCGCTTGCCGCACGTCTGCCGGCATTTCGTCGGCGAGTTTACGTCGGTCAACCGGCGGAGCTGTAGCACTACCTGCCTTTGACGGTTTTGGTTCGGCTTCTTTTGTCCCTTGTTCGGCGGCAATAGCCTCCAGTTGGTCGGCGATAGCCACGGAATCCAGCCCGGGAAACTTTTCAACAATGCGCTCAGTAAGGCCTTTGCGAGCTTTGGCCGAAAGCAGGTTAATGCAATCGGCAAAGCGGGCCTCGCCGTTGAGCAAAGTAATGCTCCACGATGTTTTTGTTTTTTGCGTAGCCTGTATGGTCACGGTGTCAATCATTTGCAATACCTCGATATTACGGTGTATTTTTTAACCAGCGCGGCCTCGGCAGCGGCATGTATGTCGCATGCAGTTGCGCCGGCCTGAATCCAATCGCGTAAATCTTTGCGGCCGTTCGATGGCATGATGATTCGCACGTCGCGGCAAAAAAACATCAGGACGTGCGCAAGCTTCGTAGCCCCAGCTATGCCGGGCGCGTCGCCGTCGGCCACAATCACAACCCGCCCCGGGTTCCCTTGCCGCACCATACGGGTCAGTGTCTGCACGCCGCCACTACATGACGGCCTACCCAGGCAGTCCAAGCCGATGGAGTAGGCAGCCAATACGTCGGTTGCGCCTTCAGTGATGTACCAGGCGTCCGACAACGGAAGGACAAAGCTTGGAAGAAAATAGTGTGGTAGAAAGACACCTTCATGGCCACCGCGGACGCTCCACTTGCGGCCGTCAGGTGCGCGTAGCCGCACGCCTGTTATGCGGCCAGTGTGGTCGCGCATTGGATGTGCGAATGCCTTGTACTCTTGCGCCCAGCCCACGGCGTACGCGCCCAACGCGGCAGGGTCTACGCCTAAGGCCGCAGCGTAGGTCTCGCGGCGGTCAATGGTTAGGCACTGTTGCCACCAGTGGACGCGTTCGGCCAACGCCGGCATTGGCGCGGCTGCCACGGCTACGCGGCGGATGCGGGGCGCAGGGCGATAGTCCCGCTCCCGCAATATATGCAGCCATCCGCCATTGCGCGTTTCGCACTTAGCACCCTCGCCGATGCGCATGCAGATAACCATCGCGCCATCCTCGGCGACCGAGCACCAGTCAGGCCGCCCGCAGATAGGGCATCGTCGGTTGCGCGTGCAGCGGAGTAGTGGAGTGGTGATCATCGCGCACCGCCTTGCTGCCTCTCGGCCAGCGCCTCGATGTATTTACTGATGTCAGACTCTCGCCATCGGCGACTGCCGCCCAGGTGCAGCGGTTGCGGCAGGTCGCCTCTAGCGCACAACTTCCAGATGCTTCGTGGCGAAAGAGCCAATCGCTCGGCGACTTGCCCCACCGTCAGGAGGCGGTCGCAGGCGATGGTGGAGGGGACAGGTACGGTAGGCATTTGTGGTACTCCAACGCGGCCCGGCGTAGTGCCAGACCCATGCGTGCGAGTATCCAGAGAGTAGGCAGGCAGAAATTATGTTGATTTTCTGCCTATGTAATTAAAGGCGCAGAGGAACGCAGATATGCAATAAAATCAACGTGTTTTGCGTCAAAAAGAAAATCCCGACAGAAATTACTTATTGCTTGACATGATTTTTGCTTTGACTCTTTCTTGCTCATTGTGTCGCTTGATTACTTCTCGTAAGTGGTGGTAATTAAGCTTCAAATCGGCGGCCAAAGCCTTGAGGCTAACCCTGCCGCCGTCGCTTTTTTTATTCTCGTAAACTTTTATCCAATGCTTGTGCTCTGGAGTTACAGGTTTTCGCGTGCGCCCCCGTCTGCGGTTGCCCTTGCGAGCCTTTTTGGCGACATTAGCCTGCTGTACTGGGGCTGCGGCCTTCACGTCGGTGGTTGCCGTGATGATAGGTGGAGTGATTTTTTCCATCGCCGTCTTGATAGCAGCCTGAACTTTGGTCAACCGTGTCATGCGAGATTCGGCCGCAGTACAGCGAGTGGACACTGCTTTGATATGTAAAATCAATCCCGCCTCCCGGCAGAGTGCTTGCAATCGTTGGGCATCCAGCATGCCGGTGGACGGGCGTAAATATGGCCTAGCCCTTTCAAAAAGGGGTAGCGGCGGTGGCTTATCTCGTAAAGCTGAAGTTATGTACGGTGGGAAATTCGCTGGTAAGGAGGGACCAGGTAGCGTCTGATTAAAATCAAAGGCTGGGACAGGGTGAACGGCCGTGTCCACATAGAGGCCTAACTTCACCGTTCTGCCAACGATACCTTCTGGTTCAAAGCTTTTGATTAGCTGAATCGGTGCATGGTAGCATTGCCGAACTAATTCTGCATAATCAAGAATATCCCGGATCGGATCGCAGTTGTGCTCTATGCTGAATAAACCCTCAAAAAAATGCTCTTGTCGCGACAGATCCTCCCAATCCGGCATTACTTTCTCGACTAAGCCAAAGTTCCACCTTCTCTGGCACGCATCTCAGCGCTGTAACCTCTTGTTAAATCCAGCTTTACGTCACGTTTGCGGCCGATTTTTGCCGGCAA
>JAJXZA010000081.1 GCA_021780285.1 Planctomycetota bacterium | reverse complement strand
TTCAGATGAACCTCGCACGAGGCCATCAGCCGCTTCTTCAGGACGTCCTTGTCCATACCCAAACTCCTTATAAAAGAACACCACGCTATTGTACCACCCGGCTTTGCCAAAAAATATGGCCACACCCAAACATAGCTGCGGAGATCATTTTTCGGGCGGCGTACCCAGCCGGGTCGCTTAGGAATGGCTCGCCAAGGGCTGCAGGTCGGTTACCACCGGCAAGCCGTCGGCTAAACAGAGGCCTGAGCCCAACGTACGGGCCGCAATAACTCAAATCTGCACGCCTCCCGGAAATCAGAGGACCTGTTTTCAGCACAAATAGAACCAGTCGCTTGACATATTCCCATATCGGACTATAATATTGCGAATGGCTCGTGCTCGCACAACATCCGACGTGTTTAATGCCATTGCCGAACCGCGGCGACGGCAAATTCTGGAACTGCTTGCCGTGCGCGGCGCTTTGGCCGTCGGAACGCTTGTTGTGCTTTTAGGGCATCCGCAATCAGCGGTATCCAAGCACCTTGGTGTGCTGCGTAAGGTTGGGGTAGTGGCGGTGGTCAAGCAGGGTAAGCAGCGCGTCTACCGCATTGATGCCGCCCACCTAAAAACCGTTCACGACTGGGTCAAACCCTTTGAACAGCTTTGGGATCACCACCTGGCGCGTATCAAGGCGCTCGCCGAGCGCCGTGCGCAGGAGCAGACTTTTGTGCCTAACCCCCAACAACAGAAAGGACCATCATGACCACCAGCACCCAGGAGCGCCAAGCCATCGAATCGTTCATCATCTCAAGGGAAATCAACATCGCCGCGCCGATTCACATCACTTTTGAGGCCATCCTCGACGGCATAGGCCCCGATGTGCAGATGCCCGATGGCAAGTCATTCCCCATGAAAATAGAACCGTGGCCCGGCGGGCGATGGTACCGCGACCTTGGAGACAAAGCGGGCCACCTGTGGGGGCAGGTGCAGGTCATCAAACCGCCCACGCTTCTGGAAATTTGCGGACCTCTGATAATGTCGTATCCGGCGATGAATCATGTTCAGTACCGGCTCAAGCCCGATGGCGACGCCACGCGACTCACCTTCTGCCATCGCGCCATGGGCCTGATATCACCCGAGCATCGTGACGGCGTCGCCACCGGCTGGCAGTATTGGCTGGAGCGCATCGGCACGCTCGCCCAAGCAAAGCTGCGTATGATGAAATAAACATGAGAGCCTGCTGCCAAAGCGACCGATCGCCCCCGCCGCCCGGCGCGAAGACACGATCTCCGACGGCGAAGCGTCGTATGCTGCTCAAAATGACCGCCTGGGTCTTGCCGACCGGCATTCTTTTGGTTGTTCCCAAATGCCCGCTGTGTCTGGCCGCCTACGTCATGCTGTGCACCGGTGTTGCGCTCTCGGCGCCGGCGGCAACGCGCATGCGATGGTTGCTTATAGTGTTGGGCGGCGGCGCGCTGATTCTGATGGCAGCCCATCGTCTGTACTGCTGGTACCGAAGTTCCCACCCTTTTAAACAGGAGAATCAACATGCCGAACCGCATTGTCGCGCGAGATGAATGGCTCGCCGCCCGAATGGACCTGCTCCAAGAGGAAAAGGAACTCACACGCCGCAGCGACGAGTTGGCCCGTCGCCGACAAACCTTGCCATGGGTTAAGGTTGCAAAGGAATATCGCTTCGATACCGATGAAGGTGTTGCATCGCTGGCTGAGCTATTCCGGGGTTGCTCGCAACTGCTTATTTATCATTTTATGTTCGGGCCTGATTACGCGGCCGGGTGCCCGTCATGCTCTGCCATCGCCGATGGCTTCAATGGGTTTGTGGCCCACCTGGCGCACCACGATGTTACGCTCGCGGCCGTTTCACGGGCTCCTCTGGCCGCCCTGCAGGCATACAAAAAGCGAATGGGGTGGACCTTCCCATGGGCATCTTCGGCTGACAGCGAATTCAATTTTGATTTTGGAGTTTACATAACGCCGCAGCAGCAGCGCTCCGGCGGCTTCGAATACAATTATCGCTCAAACCCGCATCCGCTGGACATGGCGCGCGTCCCGGCACCGGTCGCCGCATTTGCCGCCTCCTGCGGCACCGACGCAGGCGCGTACCGCCGCGAGCGGCCGGGCATGAGCGCCTTTGTGCGCGAAGATGGCATCGTATATCACACTTACTCGACGTACGCCCGCGGCCTCGATGCTCTCTGGGGCATGTACCAATGGCTCGATCGCGCTCCCAAGGGCCGCAACGAAAACGGCCCCTGGTGGCTGCGGCATGATGAGTACGACCAGCCTGTGGCCGCCGCCCGCCCCTGCTGCCACAGCGCCAAAACGCAAAGCTAAAACGCCGCCGGGGACAGAAACGCTTGACCCTCGGTATGAGGGAAACAGGGACGCTGTCATGATAATTTGCCTCGGGGCGAAACAGAGCGGCACATTCCGCTGCACGATCCGAAACACAACACTCATGCCCACTGGAACAATGACGTACCGTTCTATGCCCACATTATTGCTTTAGCGTCAAATTAGCCGTCAGCGCAATATTGGACGCATCCCCGTCTAGTTTTAAATTAGATGGGTAGGTCCTAAGTGTTGATTGCGGAAATGTCTCAAGGTGCCAATGTCCACCAGGAGAGGCAATGTTTAATACCTGCGTGCGACACGATAACTTTGCCGTCGCAACTGGATCGTCAACTGATTGAAATATATTTGTAAAAACCGCCTCGGGTATATGCTTTTTTAGATTTATGATTAGAAATTCTATATCCCCCACCTTCTCTAGGTCAAACTTATTTTCACGTGGAAGAGCTGCCGTTACCAACGATGGAAAGCGCGCATCGGAAGGAATAAAGCGAAGAGCAGGTTTCCCGGCATGAGTTGTCATTTGCATCGAATCGAGAACGATCACCATTCCGCGTATCTGTGCGGTTCCGGATAACCTGCCAACGCTTATCCGTTCGCCGGAATTAGCCTCAATTATTGCTCCGCGAGGTAAGGGAAAATCGTAGCCGTTCACGGGCCTGAGGGAAGTAGTGAAGGTACGGGCCGTCCGGCGAAGTGGTTGTTGACCGTCTGATACAGGAATTCAAAGACGCTGCGTTGTTGCTGCGTGCAGGTGGCGATGGCCGTC
>JAJXZA010000348.1 GCA_021780285.1 Planctomycetota bacterium | reverse complement strand
GATACTGCGGGCGACTCATCGGCCGCAAGGAAGCCACCCTTATGGGTGAAACCTTCGGCTACTGGTTTGATCATTTCCGCCATCAACTACATGACACACTGGTGTATTTGCCGGCACTGCCGCACGCCGAAGCGGTGGAGGTACTCGACATCCGTCAGTTTGACGATGAGATTCATCAATTGCACTCCGCCGAAGAGCTGGTGCATTATGCGGCCCATGTGTACCGACCGGTGCTGCGCGACAAGGCCTTGGGCCTCACGGATGCTCAACTTCTTTTAGCGCCACTTCGACACAAGACCTTGCTTAAGGCTGCGGCCGTATATGGCCACACGGGCGGCAAACGCCACAGCGAAGCCTGGATTCTGCTGATTGTTCGCCTGGATCGAGGGGAACTGCTTACCCATTTGGCAGCGACGGCGGCAACGGGCCTGCCTTCGGTTATTAAGAACAATCATACTCACCTGGAGCTTGCGCCTATGACGGCCAACCCTTTGGCAGCATCACAGGGGCCTGGGGCTGGTGCCAAATAGTAGTTGTTCGCTAAATCTCCCCGGACACGATGGCAGGGCAGCTTGGCGCACGCCCGACCCGGCACGACATTATGGCCGACGCGAGACCCATAAAATTTATCGTTCGCTGCTCCCAATACAGTTTCAGCACACCAGGGCGAATTTACCCTGCGCCGCAGCGCCCGGGTGATGGCGCAGCAAGCGCGCGGAAGAAGCCTGCAAATTCGTTGGTAAATCCCCAGGGATTTTGAAGCCCTTTGCGGTCGGGCGAATTCAACTTGACATTTCAAATGCATATTTTAAAATAGTGTTTAATAAAGTCCCGCCGATGGCGGCGGGCGCCCGCAGCCGGAGCCTTACAATGCCGCCGAGTAAAAAGAAAGTTTCCGCCGCGTCTGCCGCCACGCGCGGGCGCCTTATCGAGGCCGCCGGCGAGGTGTTTGCCGCCCAGGGCTATCGGGCGGCCACCGTGCAGATGATCTGCCAGAAGGCCCGCGCCAATGTCGCCGCCATCAATTACCACTTCGGCGACAAAGAAAATCTGTATTTTGAGGCCCTGCGACATGGACGCGACCAGCTTCTTGCCGAGCTTTTTGCCGAGCCGGCCATCAAGCCGGACGAATCGTCCGAGGCCGCATTGGCCCGGTTCGTGCGAAGTTATCTGGAAGGTTTGCTGGGAGCCGCCTCGCCTGACTGGCATCGCCGCATTGTGGCCCGCGAGATGGCCGAGCCGACCGCCATGCTCGACCGCTTCGTCAAAACCTGTATTCGCCCGCAGCATGACCGGGGTGTGGGCATTATTCGTGTGCTGGCTGCCGGCCGGCTCACCGAAGAGCAGATGCTGCTGGTATGGCGCAGCGTTATCGGCCAATGCCTGCTGTACGTCAATTGCCGCGAGGCCCTGCTGCGGGTGGATCATAAATCAGCCTACGCAGATGGGTTTATTGTTGACCTCGTGCGGCACATCACGACTTTTTCTCTGGGCGGGCTGGAGGCCATCGCCAAGTCCAATCGGGCGGCGGGCATGCCGCCGGCCGCTTTACCGCCGAGGATTACAGCCCGCCTGACAAGCTCCCCACGCACGAAGCGCCGGGCGTTTACAAGACCGGGCGCCTCAAGCAAAGCACCCCATGACTCCCTGGGGGTTGGAGCATAAACCCCTTGTTTACCTGAAGGAACCATGCAGATGAGCGACGAACCTGCACAGACTTTAAACGCAACCGCGCCCGCAGCGGCCGCACAAAACGCCCTTCCGACCAACGGCAACGGCAAGCACCGCAAAGCCTTGATTATCATGTTTATGATCGTGCTGGCGGCAGCAATAATTGTGGGCGTACCGTGGTACCTTAACGCGCGGCAATATGTATCCACCGATGATGCGTTTGTCAGCGCCCATATTGTTTACATCAGTTCACAAGTGCCGCAGCAGGTTAAAAAGGTGCTGGTGCTCGACAATCAATTTGTGCATAAGGGGCAACTCCTGGTGCAGCTTGACGATCGCGACTACGTGGCCCAGGTGGCCCAGGCCAAAGCAGCGCTGGCGGCGGCACGGGCCACGCACGAGGCCAATCAATATCAGCTCTCAATCACCACGCAAACCTCCAATGCCGACGTCGCCAAAGCGCAGGCCAAGGTCGCCATAGCCCGCACCGGCATTGCTGCCGCCCGGGCGCAGCTCTCCGCTGCCGAGGCGGGCGGCGCCCAGGCGCGGGCCGGCGTGCTAAGTGCGCGGGCGGCGGTGGCGCAGGCACAGGCGGAGGTGATTTCAGACCGGGCTGACAGCGACAAGGCGCAAGCCGACTACCACCGGTATGCCGCTCTGGTAAAGACCGGTGACGTCACCCCACAGCAATTGGACAGCTATCGCGCCGCAGCCGACAGCGCTGCCGCCATGCTCGTGGCCGCCAAAACCAAGGTGATTGCCGCGCAGGCTCAAGTCGGTCAGGCTCTTGCGCAGGAAAATGCCGCCCAGCAGAATGTCTTGGCCGCCCAAGCGCAGGTGGCCTCGGCCAAAGCGTCGCTTGCCCAATCGCAAGCCGAACTTGCCGCAGTAAACAACGTGCCCCAGCAAATTGGTCAAAAGCAGAGCAACGTATCAGGCTCTGATGCACAAATCGCCCAGCTTAAGGCGGAGCTTCAGCAGGCGGAGCTTAACCTCGGCTATTGCCGCATTACCGCTCCAGCCGATGGCTACATCACCAACAAAACCGTTGAGCCAGGCAACTATGCCTCGGTCGGCCAATCGCTGATGGCGTTGGTGCGGCCGAATATGTGGGTGACGGCCAATTTTAAGGAAACCGATCTTGATCACATGCGACCCAACGACCCGGCTACGATTACAGTGGATGCGTATCCTGGCGTTATGATCAAGGGGTATGTTCAAAGCATTCAGGCCGGGACCGGGGCAAAGTTCAGTCTGCTGCCGCCCGAAAACGCCACCGGCAATTATGTAAAAGTGGTGCAGCGCGTGCCGGTCAAAATATTGTTTAAGGGCGATTTAAAGCACTTGCCTTACCTTGCGGCCGGCATGTCCGCGGTGCCGGTGGTGCGCGTGTTGCCGGAGGTAAAGTCCAAATGAGTGCCGCCGCACCATCCGCCGCTTTACTTGAAGCGCCGCGCCCGGCGATCAACCCATGGATCGTTGCGCCCATTGTGGCGACAGCCGCATTCATGGAAGTGCTGGATACCACCATTGTAAATGTGGCCTTGCCGCACATCGCCGGCAGCATGTCCACCACAATAGACCAGAGCACCTGGGTGCTTACCAGCTACCTGCTGGCCAACGCCATCGTGCTGCCGCTGAATGGCTTTATGGTTTCGGTATTCGGGCGCAAACGGTATTTCATGGGGTGCATGGCGGTATTTACCATCTCATCGCTGCTGTGCGGCCTGGCGCCCAGTTATCCAATACTGCTGCTGATGCGCGTTATTCAGGGCCTCGGCGGCGGCGGCCTGCAGCCCGGTGCACAATCCATCATGCGCGATAGCTTTCCGCTCAAGCGCATCGGTACCGCCATGGCTGTTTATGGCATCGTGGTGGTTGTAGGTCCGGTGCTGGGACCTCTGCTGGGCGGGTTTATTACCGACAACGCCTCCTGGCGCTGGTGCTTTTTTATCAACGTGCCAATCGGCATTGTAACGCTGATACTTTTGCAGATGGTGCTGCACGACCCGCCCGGCATGAAGCGCATTGACCTGCGACATTCCGGCATAGATTTTGTGGGCCTGAGCCTGCTGGCCATTGGGCTGGCTTCGCTGCAAATCATGCTCGACCGTGGCGAAGATGCCGATTGGTTCAGTTCCAACCTTATCTGCGGGCTGGCGATAGCAGCCGTGCTAGGTTTGGTTCTGTTTTTTGTGTGGGAGTGGTACCACAAACATCCGATTGTAGACCTGCGCCTGCTGGAAAACCGCAACTTCGGCTTCGCCACGCTCGGCATGCTTTTGTTCGGCATGGTGTTGTATTCCACCACCACGTTGTTGCCGCTGCTTAGCCAGACGCTCATTGGCTACGATGCGCAAACCGCCGGCTGGGTGTTGGCGCCCGGAGGCATGGTGGTGTTTTGCATGATGCCCCTGGTGGGCTTTCTGGTGCCGCGCGTCGCCACCCGGTGGCTCGTGACATTTGGCGTGCTGGTCAATGCTTTTGCGCTGGTACTGATGGGCCGCCTGAGCCTCGAAACCGATTTTCATCACTTGGCGTGGTGTCGCACGGTTCAAGGGCTGGGGCTGGCGTTCTTATTTGTGCCGTTTAACACCGCCGCATTCGCCTATTTGTCGCGCGACCAGCTCAGCAGCGCCGCGGGCATTATCAACCTTACGCGCAACATCGGCGGCAGCATTGGCATTGCGCTGGCGGAGGTTTTTATACGGCGCGTGTCGCAACAGCATCAGGTTTTTCTTGCAGCCAACGCCACCACGCTTAACCCAGCTTACAACCAGCAGATGAGCGCACTACAGGGAGCCATGGTGCACGCCGGCATTTCGCCGGCTGATGCGGTCAATAATGCCCATGCAATTATATATAATACCATTACCAGCCACGCCGGCATGCTGGCGTATGTGGATGCGTTTCATCTGCTGGCGTGGATGTTTTTGCTGGTAATTCCGGTGGCACTCGTGCTTAAGACGCCTAATTTTAAGGGTAAACAACGTCCCGTTGCAGTCGAATAATCTCACAGAAGGAGATACATAATGAAAGCCCAACGTAAAACTATTCTGCGTGCCGCGGCCGCTTTGGCTCTTGCAGCCGTTGTGCCCTTGGCCGGCTGCGTCAACCAGAAGAAGGAAGTGCTCAAGTACCAGAAGGTGCTGCACAGCAAGCCTGTTGCTGCGCCGCAGGTGCCCGCTGTTTTGACCTTGGCTGCCGCTATGCGTCTGGCCAACAACCAGGATGAACAGCTTGCCAGCGCCGGTGAAAACTATTTGCAGGCAATTATCGCCAAAGACCGGGCATTTTCGACGTTTATGCCGCATATCGGTTTGGGTGCACAGGACTTTCAGATGCGACGCTACAGCGCGCCGCCCGGTGCCGGCCCCATCAACCAGTTCTTCCAGACGCATTACTTCAATGCGCCGCTGGCTGCCACGCTGGATGTCAACATCCTTCGTGACGCCACAGGCATCAAAGCCGCCGACATCACCACCGATCAGCAAAAGGCCCTCCTGCTGGATATGCAATCCAACCTGCTGCTGGAAGTGGCGCAAACCTATTACCAGGTGCTTAGCGACCAGCGCTCGGCAGCGGTGCTTACCCGCAGCCTTGCGGTACAGAATCAGCGAGTGGCCAGCGTAAGCCGCGAAGAAAAGGCTGGCGTGGCCCTGCGCCTGACCGTCCTGCAGAGCCAGGCTGACGCCGCCAACACTCAAGTGCAGCTTACCAACGCCCGCGACCGCGTGATAAAAGGCCGCGCCACGCTGGCGTTTTTAATCGGTGTGCCCAACCTCCAGCATGCCCGCCTGGTCAATAACTTCAGTCCGCATTCCCCCACACCGCCGGAAAAGGCGCTGGAGCAGATCGCCCTGCATGATCGGCAGGATTTGCGTTCCGCAGACTTTGCGGTGCTGGCGGCCCAGGCCAAAGTTCAGGCGGCGTATCAGGAATATTTCCCGTCCGTTTCAGTCAATATGAACACCTTCCTGTATAAACAACAATTCCCCAGCGATAGCTGGTGGTCTGCCATGTTCAGTGCCAACTTCCCGATTTTTGAGGGTGGCATGATTTATCAGGATATTCGTACCGCGTGGTCGCAATTGCGCCAGGCGGCTCTGGCCGACCAGCGGCTGCGCCGGCAAATTCACGAGCAGCTCGTCACGGCTTACGAAGATTGGCAAAATGATTTAACGTTGATTCGCAATCTGCACACCGAATACATCGCCGCCAATGCCGCATACCTGCAGGCCCAGCATTCGTTTAAGGTGGGGCTGGCCACCAACCTTGATGTCATTACCGCCCAGGATAGCGCGCTGCAATCGCAGCTTGCGTGGCAAACCCAGCTTTATCAGGAGCGACTGGCTCTGTTGAACCTGCTGCGCGTCAGCGGCCGGCTCACATGGCCTACGATAGCGCTGCTGGCCAAAGAACCGCTGCCAAAGAACATGCACGCTCCAAAGTCTGGAGCACATCAGACGGCACGAGCGCCATCGGCAGCAGCCAATGCCGTAGCTGTGAGGTAAAAAGGCATGAGAGCATATATGTTTTGCGGCATTAAACTGGCTATTAACGCACAAGCTATCCGAGAACCGTGGCCGCTTAACCTATACGAGCACCGGCGCTTTAATCGCCAAAAAATTGGCCAGCAGGCGCGAGCCTTCCGGGGTTAAAAAACTCTCGGGATGGAACTGAACGCCATGGAGCGGCCAGCTTACATGTCGCACGCCCATGATCTCCTTTTCGGCTGTCCAGGCAGAAACCACAAACTCCGGCGGCAGCGTCCCCGGCCGAATAACCAAACTGTGGTACCGCGTAGCCTCAAATGGATTGCTCATGCCGGCAAATACACCTTTGCCATCGTGGTACACCGGCGAAACCTTGCCGTGCATCAGCCGCCAGTTGCGTTCTACAATGCCGCCATAGGTATGGCCGATACACTGGTGGCCCAGGCAAACGCCTAAAATGGGTATTCGCGGGGCAAATGCTTTGAGAATGTCATTGCTTATTCCAGCCTCACGTGGCGTACATGGGCCCGGAGAAATAATGATATGATCGGGACCGAGTGCTTCAATGGCTTGCACATCAATCTTATCGTTACGAAAAACCTGTACTTCCAGTGAAGCATTCAGCTCACCAATACGCTGCACCAGGTTGTACGTAAACGAATCGTAGTTGTCTATCAACACAATCATGGCGGGCATTATAGCCAATATGTTTGCAAAACAGCCAACGCTCCCAGCAAATGCTATTATGCGGGGAATAATCACACCACAAGATATGGACGCAGCCGAACCTTTGGACCAAGGGGCGGGTTGTCATCAACTTTGTTTACAAGATGTGGATAACTTGCCGTTATCATCCCGAAAGTACTGTTATTTCAATGGCTTATGGCCCTATAAACTATTAAGATAACACTCTGTGTTCACGAAAAGCCAATACAACACAAGCGCCAGCAACACAATCATGCCAGCTTTTACACCGAACATCCGAAGCGCAAATTATTTATAAGTTATTATAAATCAAATACTTATGACCGCCTCAACCACGTTTTCCACATAACAACAGGCCTTACTACTACTACTGCTTTATTTTAACTTCTTTAATAATCAAGACGGCCATACCCAACCCCTCACTTGCGAATCGTTCGCATAACAGCATATGTGGATAACCTGTTGAAATCCTTACCTTCCACTCCAACCCAATGTACGGTCAACGGTCACTTTTGCCTTGAAAATACGGCCTGTTGAAGCAATTTTTAACCGCGCCAATAAGTCGTCGCGCAAGCACCGGTCAAGGGCGTCGGCTGCCGAACTGCTGGCGGCGAGAACATGCAATATGCCGCGTGTTACGGTTACAGGGCGTACATCGTTGAGCAGCGCGTCGGGTAATGCGTTTTGCCAGGTATCGCTGATGGCCGAGAGCACATCGGCAGATTGGCCAACGCATTGGCTGTAGCAACGCTTAATGTGGTAATCGAGCGGTTTGGGCAGATAGCGGCTGCGGGGAATTTTGAAGGATATTTGCTTTTCAAGTTGCTGGGCCTGGCAAGCCAATTGGGGCCGTAACGTGCTAAATGGGGGTTCGGCCATTGGTCGAGCTGTGGATCGTGCCTGCAGGCCGCCTGAAGCTTTCCGGGGGCTTGTTTGTCTTGCTGCCATGGCCTGATCCCTACATTGGCAAGCGAAGTCTCGATCAACTGACCTTGGATATCGCTATTAGGATCCTGTGCTATAAATTGAGGCTTACCGGCATGATCACATACAAAAAGTTATGACCCGATCGCAAAATGCCTGGCTTGTTTGCCGTTTTAAGGTCAAGCGTAACATCTTCGGTGGGGCAAACTTTAAGTGCGTCCTGCAGGTATTGCGGGTTAAAGCCAATATCCAGCGGTTCGCCATGAAGTTCGATGGGCATTTCCACGGTGGCCTCACCGACTTCGGCAGCCCGGCTGGAAAGCACCAGTTCTTTCGCCTGAAACGAAAGCTTCACACCCTTAGATTCTTCATTGGTAAGCAGCGAAGCACGCCGCACCGCACTGGCAAAGCGTTCGCATTTGAGGGTGGCTTTGCGGTCAGAATCTTTCGGGATTACATCGTTATAATTGGGAAATACCCCTTCCACCAATACCGTGCTTAGCACCGCAGTGGCCACGGTGGGCTTTTTATCGCCGTCGCCACCATGGGAAACTCGTGCGAACAGGCGATTTTCGCGAAACTGCAACTCAACTTTTTGTTCGGGGTCGGTCAGCAGTCTTTCAATAAGCGTAATGGCCTTAATTGGCACCACGTTGGAAAAATCGGGGCCTTCAACCGGAAGGTCTTCTTTGGCCAATGCAAGCCGGTGCCCGTCGGTGGCCACAAGAGTGAGCCTGCGGCCCTTGCGTTCAAACATCACGCCATTGATGGCATAGCGGCTCATTTCTTTGGCGGCCGCAAAGCGTGAGCGGTCAAGCAGGGCTTTAAGCATGCCGGCTGAAATGTCAACGTCGGCGTTGCCTTCAAAACCGCTGATCGGCGGGAACTCTTCCGGATTGTAGCCCAGCAGTACAAATTTACTGTCCGAACCCTTGATGGTGGTTTTTTGCGCATCGCTGTCTATAACCACCGTGTCGTCCGGCGAATTGTTGATAATTTCCAGCAGCTTGGAGGCGGGAAGCAGCACCGAGCCTTCGCGTTTAACGTCGCACTGGCCCAGGGTGGTTTCCAGCGCAATTTCATTATCGGTAGAGAGCACACGCAGCGCTTTGCCATTGGGCGTTTCAACCGTTGACAGTTTTACGCAACCCAGTACGGGTTTGGGCGAACGCGCGGGCACCACGCCCGAAGCCAACGCCAGAACTTCAACCAATGCCCCACGATGAACTGTTACCTTCATAAGTGCAATTCCATTTTGCTGCCACGAACGTTTACGTCATCGCCCGCCGTTCGGAACGATATAATCTTCTGCATAGTAATAACAGCGGCCAAAAACAACAACCGGCATTTTAGCAAACCTGGCGAAATTGGTACAATGCCGTCTGATTTTTGGCGGCTCATAAGCAAATGAGGTTTACATGCCCGAATTACTCGATTCTCCAATAGCAGGCTCCCAGGCCGGCCCAGGCGTCCAGGCCTACATTACTCCCGGCGGCATTAGCGACCCGGCCCTCAACAAGATTGCAGAAAAAGTCGCCGCGGGCACACCGCTCGACTTTGACGATGGCATGGCGCTCTGGAACACGCGCGATATTTTCAGCTTGGGCATGCTGGCCAATGCCATGCGGCAGGCCCGGCACGGTAAACTGGCTTATTACAACATCAACCGGCACATCAATTACTCCAATATTTGTGCGCTTTCGTGCAAGTTCTGTGAGTTTCATCGCAAACGCGGGGAGCAGGGGGCCTACGAATACAATCTCGAAGACATTTATCGCATCGCCGGCGAAGCCGCGGCCGCCGGCGCCACCGAAATACACATTGTCGGCGGCCTGCACCCGTGGCTGCCTTTTAACTGGTATATCGAGATGCTTTCGGGGCTGCGCCAGCGCTATCCACAGTTGCACCTCAAGTGCTTTACCGCCATCGAAATTGATCATCTGGCTCGCATATCCAAACTAAGCGTGCGTGAGGTGCTGACGGCTCTACGCGAGGCGGGCCTTGGCTCGATGCCGGGCGGCGGAGCCGAAGTGTTTGACGACCGCGTACACGACGAAGTATTTAAGGGCAAGCTGCGCAGCGACGGCTGGATGCAGGTGCACAAAATCGCCCATGAGTTGGGCATTGCCACCAATGCCACCATTCTTTACGGCCATGTTGAAACGCGGGCCGAACGCGTACGCCACCTGATTAAACTGCGTGAATTACAGGATGAGGCTCCGGGCTTTCAGACCATTATTCCGCTGTCGTTTATTCCCGATGGCAGCGAGCTGGGCCACCTGCCCGGCCCGACCGGTTTGGAAGACCTCAAAATGCTGGCCATTTCGCGGCTGATGCTCAATAATTTCGCGCACGTCAAGGCCTTCTGGATTATGCAAACCATGAAGCTCTCACAGGTAAGCCTCGACTTCGGCGTAGATGACCTCGACGGCACCGTTGTATGGTACGACATTACCAAGCGTGAAGGCGGCGCGGGCAACAAGCACCAGGAACAAACCGTACAAGACATTCGCCGCGTCATTATGGAGGCCGGTTACACCCCCGTTGAACGCGACACGCTCTACCGCCGCGTCATTCGCAACGGCGCCGAATGGTCGGTTGAAAGCAACTAAAACGCCCGGTAAAGTCGCACCGTTAAATGTGTTGTCCTTTGGTAGCAAAGAGAGTACTTCATGGTTACGCCGCGCCTTAAGCCGCCCGCCAAGTCAAAAAGCACCGGTAAAAACCCACCGCCCCGGCGCAAACTTTCGCATACGCACCAGCCGCCCGAAATGTCGCTGAAGCAGTGGCAAATTGAATTGCGCCGGCAGTATGCCCAGGATCAGAGCTTTGAGATTGAAAACATCGGCGGGCAGAAGGTTTTTTCTGACTTTAAGGTGTGTAACCCCAAAACCGGCGGCACATACCGCGTGGCCATCCGCGGCGAGGGCATGGGCGAAAGTTACTGCTCATGCCCCGACTTTGCCACCAATACCCTGGGTACCTGCAAACACATAGAATATCTGCTGCACAATATTCGAAAAACCCAGGCAGGGGCCGCGGCCCTGGCGCGTGGTTTTACGCCTGAGTATTCCTCGGTTTATCTCAAGTACGGTGCGCAGCGCGAGGTTATGTTTCGGCCCGGTACGCAATGCCCCGAAAGCCTGCGACGGGCGTCGCAGAAGTTTTTTGACGAATCGGGTCGTCTGCTGCCCGACGCCTGGACCAACTTTGACGATTTTGTAATGACAGCCGCCCACATCGGCCATGACCTTCGCTGTTATGAAGATGCCCAGGCCTTCATGGCCGAAAAGCGCGACGCCGCCCGCCGTGCTTTTATGCTAAGACGGGTATTTCCGCAGGGTATCAACAGCTCTGCTTTTAACAAGCTGCTTAAGGTGCCGCTGTATCCATATCAGCGGGAAGGGGCGCTCTTTGCCGTGCGTGCGGGCCGTGCGCTCATCGGCGACGAAATGGGCCTGGGTAAGACCATTCAGGCCATTGCCGCCGCAGAAATTATGGCCCAGCATCTTGGGGTCGAGCGGGTGCTGGTTATCTGCCCGACATCGCTGAAGCATCAATGGCGCAACGAAATTCACAAATTTTCTGGCCGCAGCGTAGATGTTGTTGGCGGGCTGCGAGCCCGGCGGGAAGAGCATTACAGCTTTGAAAGCTTTTTCAAAGTAACCAACTACGACACCATTCGCCGTGATTGGGAGCTGATCAATAAATGGATGCCCGACCTGGTGATTCTGGATGAAGCGCAGCGCATTAAAAACTGGAATACCCATGTGGCCCGGGCCGTTAAACGAATTTCAAGTGATTACGCCATCGTGCTCACCGGCACGCCGCTGGAAAACCGCCTGGAAGAACTTGCCTCGCTGGTGCAATTTGTGGACCGCCACCGCCTCGGGCCTACCTTCGCATTTTTGGACCGCCATCAGCAGCGCGACGAAGACACGGGTCGTGTGATTGGCTACCAGCGGCTTGATGAAGTCGGCCGCACGCTGGAGCCTATTTTAATTCGCCGGAGAAAAAGCGCCGTTCTGCAGCAACTTCCCGTTCGCATGGATAACAACGTGTTTGTGCCCATGACCGAGGAGCAGCAGATTCACCATGAAGAGAATCGCGTCATCGTTGCCCGGCTGGCCTCAAAGTGGGCCAAGCAGCGGTTTTTATCCGAGGCCGATCGGCTTCGTCTGCTGGTGGCTCTGCAGAATATGCGTATGAGCTGCGACAGTACTTATCTGCTCGATGAGCTTACCAACTTCGGTTTTAAGGCTGACGAAATATCGCAGTTGCTGTCAGAAATGTTTGAAACGCCCGGGACCAAGGTGGTTGTGTTCAGCCAATGGCTGCGTATGCACGAGCTGCTCGTAGACAGAATCACCAACCACAAATGGGGCCATGTGCTGTTTCATGGCGATGTGCCCGGCGACAAGCGCGGCGAACTGGTGGATCGGTTTAACAAAGACCCCGACTGCCGCATATTCCTGGCGACCGATGCCGGCGGTGTAGGCCTTAACCTGCAGCATGCCG
>JAJXZA010000167.1 GCA_021780285.1 Planctomycetota bacterium | reverse complement strand
TAGGTAAAGATGTTGGGGGGGCCGGGAGTGCTGCGCGCCAAACGCGTCCAATCGAAAATTTCGGCCGGAATTACCCCTGGCCATCGCCGTCGGACTACCTCTGGCTAAAACCTATGAAATATCCGGGCTAAACTCAATTTCTTTAACTCCGGTGGCGGCCCCAGTAGCGATGTACAATTTACCAATCTTGCCATCACGACTGTCCCCGAGCCAGCCACCCTCGGCATGCTGGCCGTCGGCGGCATCGGCCTGCTGACGGCGGGGCGGCGGCGTAAATAAGCTTACTTTGACCCTCTCTCCTTTCTTATCGCACCACCCGCGGGGGAACACTTGTTCCCCCGCGGGTATTTTTGCCGGTCTTGCGAGTTAATCCGCAGCCGCATTTGCCGTGGCTGGCGTGCATCAGCCGCAAAGCGGCACTTCGTCTGCCGCGTAGGTTACGCCCAGGCAGGCACGCCATTGGTCCAGAGCGAGCATGTTGCCCAGCGTGTCGGCCCAACTCATGGCCGGGGCTGCGGCTTGCTGGCCGCCGGCGCTGACCGCGGCGGCAACAATGTCGGCCTCCAGCGTGTATACATCGGCCGGTGCCTTAATGACCTCTTCCCGGGGCTTTTCGTTGCGGCGATGCAGGATGATGCGATTGCCTGTGGGCTGGGGTATCCAGAGCCAGGGAATTTCAATGCGGCCTTCACTGCCAAAAATATGCACATGGTTGTTTATTTCGCAGCTTACGCCGCAGCCGAGGGCTGCGGCAATGCCGCCGTTAAATTGCACATCGGCGAAGGTCCACTCATCCACCCCGCTGGGGCCGACGTATCCGCTGGCGTGCACTGCCGTTGGGTTGGCAAAGGGTTCTCCGGCGGCTGTACCCGCCACCAGGCGCGCCAGCGACATGGTATAGCAGCCGACATCTAAAATGCCGCCGCCGCCGAGGCCGCGATTAAGCAGGCGGCTGTGGTAATTGCCTCCGCTCTGAAAACCAAAGTTAGCCTGTATGGCTCGCACTTCGCCAATGACCTTCTGCTGGAGCAGTTGCACCAGCCGGTGCACCACGGGATGGCAGCGGTACATGAATGCTTCCATTAAAAAGACCTTGTGCTGCTGTGCGGCGGCGACAATGGCCTGGGCCTCATGGGCATTCATGGCCAGCGGCTTTTCGCAGAGAATGTGCTTGCCGGCGCGGGCCGCGGCAATGGCCAGCCGGGCATGGGTGGGGTGCGGCGTTGCGATATAAACAGCCTGAACTTCGGGCTTGGCCAGCAATTCTTCGTAGCTGCCGCAACGGCAAATGGCTCCGGTGTGCAAAAACTCAGTTCCGAAGGCGGCTGCGGTTTGCGGTGAGCGGCTGGCCACGGCGGCCAGCGAGCCGGTGCGGCTATGCAGGAGGGCTTTGGCAAAGGTTGTGGCAATCGCCCCGGTGCCGAGGATGCCCCATTGCAGTTTGTCGGCCATAGACCGCTCCTTAAGAATCCGCAGCGCCACCATCCAAAACCCGCGCTCCGGCGACAAAAGAGCAGATGCACAGACCGGCTATGCCTGTACCGATAAAGCATCATCGCGGCAGGCTTGCGCTGCTACATGCTATGTTAAGGGGGTGTGACTTTGTGCTCAAACCTGAAACCGGGCCGGCTGAGTTCCAGCCGACCCGGCCATTACTTGGACAGGCTCCCAGAGGGTATTTGGCGGTGCGGATTAAGCCGCCTCACCGACGGCCAAAACCGCGATGGCCGCCATCGTTGTGCTGTGGGCCGCCTCGGTCAAACTGTGCCGCATGAAACTGCGGGCGATTAAACCGCGGTTGAATGTGCATAGGCCGCTGATCAACATGCGCCTGGCGATAACCGCCATGGTCGCGCTGCTGCCAGCCGCCGTCGCGATGATCGCCATCCCGATGATCGCCGCCCCAACCAAACCCCTGGCCAAAGCTGCCGAAAATACTGATCGGCGGATCGTAAGTTACCACGGGAGTTGGCTCGGCTGCGATGGGCTGAGCGTAGTAGTCAGCCGGTTGCGGCGCATAAGCCGGCGTATACACCGGCTGGGGCGTGTAGGCGACGGGAGCCGTCGGCGGATAATAAGGCTCCGGCGCCGGCGCGTACACGGGCTGGCTTGGTGCAACAACAACTGGCGGTGTGTAAACCACGGGTGGCGGCGCTACGAACACGGGGGTGCCAAAGTTAAAGCCGATGGCAACTGCAAAGCCATCGGCACGCGCCTGGGCGGGGGTGCTGGCGGCAATTGCCGCAGCCCCTGCACCGGCGAGCAACAGCAGGCTCCATTTGCTGGTACGGTTTTGGAACAACCCTTTGAGAGCGTTTTGCATCTTGCGAGCACACATAACTGAACTCCTTATGTTGTGGCTTCACCAAGCTGGGCGGCCAGCCAGCGGCTGGCGATTGGCCCATTGATAGGTATAACGTAGCGTAAAGTTAAAAGTGGCAATATGTTTACTATTTATATTTCAATAATAATAGGATGTGTTATTCAAGCGAAAAACGGATGTATTATTTGTATATATAAAAATTCTAATTGTGCTGGGCATTAATTGGGGTGATCGTTCATAGATTGGGTTACCGGACACGCTGGACGCCTCGGTTACAAGCGGCGAGCTTGCTGCAGGCCGCGAGACGGGCGACGGGGGTTAACCGCAGATGGCGCAGATTTACGCAGAGGTTTTTCGTTACGGCCGCTTCGCGGTGGGTTGCGCGCAGAGCCGCGGAGACGCGGAGACGACGATGGGTTTTGCCACAGCGTTTGCAACGCGGCCTGCGGGCCGCGAGAGAGTAGATGGAGTTAGCAGAAAGTAGAGCTTGGGCGCGGTTGCTTTGCTGCCGCCCTGCGGGGTTGTACTGAAATGGCCCATCTGCTTTGTTGTCGAATCTCGCAGACGGATTATTTAGAGCCGGCTCGATCCTCCGCCGCGCATACGGGCCATTTCAGAGCCATCGCAATCCCGGCCATTACTCGGACAGGCTCCTGCTGCTGGTGCCTTAACACACCGGCGCGGCTGAGGCCGGCCAGTTGCAGGCGGGCGGTGCAATCGCGGGCGTCTTGGCCGCAAAGCCCGCAATCTTTTGCAAACGGCTGCCGCATGATACCATGATTTGCATGGGGACTATTCGAGAAAG
>JAJXZA010000308.1 GCA_021780285.1 Planctomycetota bacterium | reverse complement strand
GCTGCGCGTGGCGTCGCCGCATTTTACGCATGCGGTGGTGAACATCGGCAAGACCAATACGATTATGAGCCTGCTGGGGCGGGAGGATTTTTCGCCGGAGGAACTGGCGCAGCGCATAGAAAAACAATGCAGGCCCGGGCAGTTTTTCAGCTTTAACGTCGGCGATTTATGCGAGCGCCTGCTGGATTCTAAGCTTTATGCCAACATCATGATGTTGGGCGTGGCATACCAGCTTGGGTTTATTCCGGTTTCCTACAAGAGCCTTACATGGGCCATTCGCCATGCGGTGGGGCGCGAGTTTGAACGCAACTACCGGGCGTTCAACATCGGTCGAAAAATTGTGCTGCGGCCCGATTTGTTTGGGGTGGCGGCCCCGCGTGAAGTTGAAACTGTGGAAGGTGCCATTGAGCGCAAAGCCAAGATTTTGCAGGTAAGTTCGGCCTGGGGAAGGCGCAATGCCCGCGAATACAGGGCCATGTGCAAAGATACGCTGGCCCAGATGCCGCAGTTGGATGATGCGGCAAAGCGCGATTATGTCATTCGGCTCTTTGACGCGATTCAGTGGGGCACGCTGGTGTATGGCCGCGGGTATGCCACACGCGTGGTGCGGACATATGCACAGGACAACCCGGAGCGGGCCTTTGCCGTGACGCGCGCGGTTATTTGGAATTTGGCCAAAGTGATGATGATTAAAGATGAGGTGTACGTTGCCATGATGTACACCAGTCCGGAGAAATACCGTCGCGACCGCCGCCGCTTTAACGTCAACCCGGCGAACGGCGATAAAATAAAGTATCTTCACCTGAACCGGCCGGAGTTTGAGATTGCCGGTTTTAAGCTGCGTTTTCATTTGAAGGGGCGCGATTGGCATATGCGCATACTGCGGCATTGCCGGTGGCTTCGAACCCTGCTGCCAGGCTGGCATGCCCGGGAAAAGGCTTTTCGCGATTGGTACATGCGACTGGTGGATACCTGCGAGCTCCACGAGCCGTGGTTGTACAATTTGTGGTTGGACATTATGCGATCGCCCGAGCCGGTGACCGGGTTCCGAGAGGTGCGTTATCCAAAAATGGAAGCGGCACAGTCGCGTGTGAAAGAATTACAGCGGGCGATTGCGGCGGGCAAAGCGGACAGCCAGTTGCGCAATATTCCGCGGTCGGTAAGCTTGAGCAATCAGGTGATTGGCGCTTTTCGCGGGTCGGCATAGACGCGAAGTGGGGTTTTGTGACGGCTTAGAGCGAAAACGGCCGATTGCATGCGGGGGGTATTTCTTTGGCGCCGCGATGGTGGCGCGACGCTGCTTTGGCGGCGTCCTTGGCTATGGGCTGAATAGGATGTGCTTGGTTCTGGCTAAAAGGGGCGAAGATGGTTGTTTTGGCCTATCTCGGTTATGAGGCCAAGTGAATAAGCGAATTGCCGCACTATTATTCTTGACGTTTTGGCCGGGTAACATAGAATCACGGTTAATCGCCGAGCTTTCAGGGATGCTATAGTGCTTCCGGCGGCGGAACCCAAGCGTGAGGAGCGTTGCATGGCGGTTCACTCAAGCGTAGGCCTTAAACTTAAACTAACAGCGGCTTTGGCGGTTGGTATTTGCTGCGCGATGATAGGGTTGGTACGTGCCGACAGCTGCGCCAAATCGAAATCGCAGGTGTTGCCGGGCACACAGGTTTTGCCGCACGCCACAGCTGATAATCTCAATCTCAAAGAGCTTTGGCAAATACCGATCGGCCTGTCAAAAGTTGATGGCGACCAGGTATTGGGCATGTGGCGCGTCGGGCCTAATTTGTATGTTTCCACGCTTCACGGTTATCTTGTTTCAATTAATGCAAAGGCTGGAACCATAAATTGGGACGCCAAGCCGGCACGCGAAGGCCGGACCATTTCAGCGCCGGCCGTGGCCGGGAAAGATGAAATTGTAATTTTGGCGCAAGGCTACGCGCTGATGATGAATACCAAGACGGGTGAGATCACCAAGCGCGGACTGCTTGGCGCTGCGCCTGGCACCGATCCTGTTATATACAATGGGCGGTTGCTGGTGGGCGGCGTAGATGGCGGCTTTTATGGTTTGTCGGCTAAGTTTCCGGGGATTGTTCGCTGGGCACAGCTTTCCGCCAAAGACTCATTTACTTCAGACCCGGTTCTGGGCATTGATGGCTCGGTAACTTTTGCGAGCCATTTGGGTTACATATGGAATAAGGATGCAACCTCAGGCGGCGGCAACTGGAAACGCACCGTTCTCGGAGGCGTTGTAGCGCCGCTAACGAGTGCGGGCAAACTGGCATTTGTGCCATCGCTCGACAACAACGTGTACGCCTTTGAAATTACCTCCGGGCAGTGCCCATGGGTGGAACATTTGCCGGGGCGGTTGGATCAACCTGCGATTCCCAATGGTAAACAACTGCTGGTGGTGAGCAGCGGCATTGGTCTATTTGCACTCAATTCGCAAACGGGCGTTGAAAAATGGGGGCCTGTAGAGGGTATTGCCAGGATTCTGGCGATTCATAAGGGCCAGGCGTATGGGATTACAGCAACGGGTGCGGTAAATTTGATATCGCTGGCCACAGGTCAAATTGACGCCTCCGGGACGATTCCTATGTTGCACGCCTTTGCCGACAACTGGGCCGGCTCAACCGTTTATGTGGCCACCACCGATGGTCGGGTGGCCGCGCTTGTGCCCGACGAAACTCCTTAATTTGTGTTGTACCCTATGTGAGATGCCATTCGCCGGCTGCCGGGAGCTTTTTCGGCCGCAGGTGCGTGGTCGTTATGTGGTAATTTGTTGAGAAAAATGATATGGCAAATGACTTTGTGCCTGTTAAACGGGTTTTGATATCGGTGTCGGACAAGGCGGGCATTGTGGATTTTGCCGCAGCGCTGCAGCGGGAGTTTGGGGTGGAGCTTATTTCGACCGGGGGCACGGCAAAGGCGCTTAGCGAAGCCGGCCTGAAAGTGCGGGATGTTGCGGAGGTGACGGGCTTTCCGGAAATGATGAGTGGGCGCGTTAAAACGCTCCATCCGCTTATTCATGGAGGTTTGCTGGCGCTGCGCGACGATCCCGAGCATGTTGCGGCGATGCAACAGCACCATATACCGCCGATAGATATGCTTGTGATTAATCTGTACCCG
>JAJXZA010000204.1 GCA_021780285.1 Planctomycetota bacterium | reverse complement strand
TGCCTATGAGCAACACCGTTACCAAGGCCTATTTGCTGGCCAACGGAGCCTCAGTCACCGCCAATCATAGCGACAAAGGCCTCACAATTATGTTGCCGAAAACTGCGCCTGATCGCATTGCCAGCGTGGTGGTGCTGGAGTTCAACGGCGCAGTGAAGCCCCTGTAACGCCGGGTTGAAAGCCCTTGATGAAAACTCGCGCGGCCCGGCTGTTGCTTTGTGCTTGCCGGGCCGCGATTTTTTTTGGTGCGTCGTTGTGCCGGACAATGCAGCAAGTCGAAGAGGCTTTGGCTTGTGTAGAGGCGGTGGGCTCAGCAAGCCGCGCTGACCGCTGCATTATTAAACCATGTCCAATGCACCAAGATGTTTCAATGACCGCAAGGCCGGTTGCGGGAAATCCGCCCGTGCGGTTTGGCGGCAGGCAAGGGCGCTGGTCTGGCGACTCTTCCTGCCCTGATCGGCAATGCCTTAACTTGACACTGGTGCAGTAAGCATCTATTTTTCGTGCTTGGCAGCGACAGGCGCAAGAAGAATAATCTGGTGCTGCACCTGCCAGCGAGGACTTTCATGTCTTTCAAAGATTTTGTTTTCGGCGACACGATAGCCCGCTACCTTTTGGATGCCGCCGGCGATTCCGTCGGACTTCAACTTGTGCCTGCTAATATGGCTGCGTTGATTGTCCCAAGGCGTGAGCGACTCAACGGCTTGCCCGAAATAGACGCCATACCAGACATAGGCGTTGTACCGGCCGATACTGTCGGATCGCTGGTGCACGTCAAGCTCGTCGGCGATCCGTATACAGAAGGCTTCGCACAGGGGCGCACCATGCTCGATAGTCCGTCCAACCGCAGATTTCGCCTGTTGCGTCAATCGGTTGAGCAGCGGACTCAAGACATGACAGTCGTCACCGAGCTGAAGGATCAAACCGGCCTGCGAATTGAACATCATCTTCGCAGGCGCAGTCCGCAGCATGTTTTTGAGGTGCAAAGCCGCTTTTTTAATGAATCAGATCAGCCCGTTACGCTCGAACTTCTGACCAGCTTTGCACTCGGAGGCATCACGCCTTTTGATGCAGCCGATGCCGCCGAGCGTCTGCGTGTACACCGGTTTCGCTCGGCATGGAGCGCGGAGGGCCGGCTCGAAACCGCCTCTATCGAAAAGCTGCACCTTGAGAGGTCCTGGTCCGGAGCCGGTGGCTTCAGCGAGCGTTTTGGCTCTATTGGCTCCATGCCGGTGCGCGGCTGGTTCCCCTTTGCTGCGGTCGAAGATACCGTTGCCGGAGTTACATGGGGCGCCATGCTGTACTGGGCCGGTTCCTGGCAGATGGAAATTTTTCGCCGCCACGACAGTGTCGTTATTGCCGGCGGCTTGGCCGACCGGGAGTTCGGCCATTGGCTTAAACGACTGGCTCCCGGTGAAAGCCTGCAAACGCCGACGGCGGTTCTCGCATGCGTGCAAGGCGACCTCAACGTGCTATGCGACCATCTTGTGGCGCACCAGATAGTCGCAGCCGAGCCGCAGCCAAAGGTTGAGCAAGACCTGCCGATTATTTTTAACGAATGGTGTACGACCTGGGGACTTCCCACGCACGAACGGATGAAAGCGCTGGCGCAGCGCCTGAAGGATACTCCGACCCGATATTTCGTGATAGATGCCGGCTGGTTTCGCAGTCCGGGAATAGATTGGTGCACCGGCCACGGCGACTGGAACCCCGGCAAGGAGTTATTCCCCGAAGGGCTGGAAGCAACAGCCGCCGAAATCCGCCGCCATGGGTTTATCCCCGGCCTGTGGTTTGAACTTGAAACCGTTGGAGATTCCTCCACCGCCTTTTCGTTGCGGGAGCACCTTCTGGCGCGCGATGGCGTGCCGCTTACGGTGCGCCATCGCCGATTCTGGAATTTTAATGATCCATTTACCATTGAATATTTGAGCCGAAAAGTAATTGATCTTCTGCGCCGCGGCGGCTTTGGCTATCTGAAGGTGGATTACAATGAAACCATCGGCATCGGTTGCGACGGAGCCGAGTCGCTGGGGGAGGGGCTGCGGCAGCAGATATTGGGCATTTACGCGTTTTTTGACCGTATTCGCCGCGAGCTGCCCGACCTGGTCATTGAAAACTGCTCCTCCGGCGGTCACCGGCTTGAACCTTCGATGCTAAGCCGCACCGCTATGTCCAGCTTCTCCGATGCGCATGAATTGGTTGAAATACCGATCATCGCGGCCAATCTGCAGATGTTGGCGCCGCCGCATCAGTTGCAGATATGGGCGGTTTTGCACAAGAAGGATTCGCATCGGCGGCTGATCTACAGCCTCGCGGCAACCTTTTTGGGACGAATGGCCATTTCCGGTGAAATAGACATACTCACTCCCGAGCAGATGCAACTGCTGCGGATGAGTCAGGAGTTTTATCAGCGATGTGCACCGGTCATTCGTCATGGCGTCAGCCGTCGTTTTGGCCAGCGCAATGAGAGTTGGCGTCATCCACGCGGCTGGCAGGTCGTGCGCCGCGTGAGCCTCGATAATCATCATATTCTCTGCGTTGTGCATACATTTGCCGATTCACCCGGCGAAGTCAGCGTGCCGCTGCCGGATCATCATTTCTGCCATATTAGCGAAACGCTCATCGAACCTGACGCTCAAGCACTGATCCGGGATGGGCAACTGGTGATTAGGCCCACCGGCGATTTTTCCGCTGCCGTGGTCATGCTGCGAGCCGATTGATCGCATGACGCCCGACACATGCGACGGATGATCAGCGAGTGCATTCGGATTTATTGCGACCAGGATGGTCGCACCCAGGTAACAGCACACGGCGTTTTATAAAACTGCCGTTAGGTCGCACCGCAGCGGTATGCCGATTCGCATTTAAAAAGGCCGCAGCTGCCGCTATCGCCGAAACCGTCTAAACTGCCGATTTCAACAGTCGTGTCACGCAGCCGCCTGACTCATACCCAGTTTTGTCGGCTGTGGTTTGGCCGGTCTGAGCAAGCTGGCCAACCTGGCCAAGTTATGTAGGGGTAGGGGGGGGGGGAGTGTTAGAGCAGTAGAGGGTGTCAAGTCCTGATCAAAAGTTGGCGCTTCGATAAGCGGTTCCCTTCAGGGAACCGGCTCCCCGCCAGGGGGATCGCGTGCGGATGCCCGCTCGCGCAAGGAGTACGAGCGGAGCGAGGACTCCTGGAGCGAGCGGGCATCCGCACGCGGCGATTTTCC
>JAJXZA010000344.1:1046-3216 GCA_021780285.1 Planctomycetota bacterium | reverse complement strand
AATCGGCAGCCCGCCCTTATTTAAACGTAATAAAACGACCTGATGCCTCACATCTGCGGGTAACCCCTTTCACCGCCTCTGCAAAAATCAGCTTCAGTCAAGCGGTTTAAGACAACGCAACCGGCTCGCAGGGCGTTCGGTTTTGCGCTTACTATTCGATTATGGATTGGCACAGCCGCGATCAGGCCGCGTGGCATCCAAGCGCGGTGCGCCCGGTGTATAACCCGACACATTTAATTGCAGGTCGCGCGGCGGCCTATACGGGCTATGTTGAGCGGCAGCTTCGGGAAATTATCACGCAGTACCATCCGGGGTTGTTGTGGTTTGATGGTGAATGGATTGGCGGTTGGACTCCCGCGCGGGCCATGCAGGTGTACCACTACATTCGTAAACTCGACCCGACGGTGATTATCAACGATCGCCTTTGCGGCGGTGTTAAATGGGCGGACGAAAGCATCTTTCCAAAGGTTCGGCAGCCGGCCGGGAACTATATTACGCCGGAACAGCATATACCCCCCGGTGGGCTAACCGGGTACTGGGAAACGTGCATGACCATCAACAACACATGGGGCTATAAGCGGGGCGATCATACCTACAAGTCTGTACGCACGTTGCTTGTCAATTTAATACACTGCGCCAGCGGCGGAGGAAATTACCTGCTTAATGTCGGCCCGACGGGAAGCGGAACCATTCCCAAGGGTGAGGTTCGCCGTCTGCTGGCCATGGGCCGATGGCTCAAGATAAATGGAGCGGCGATTTACGGCACGCACCGGTCGCCGTTTGGGCAACCGCTGACCTTTGGCTATGCCACCCGCAAGAAAAACAAAATATATCTGGAAATTACCCGATGGCCCCGCCATGGAACGCTATCTGTGCCGACGGCCGGCCTGTCAGAACGCATCATCCGTGCCTATCTCCTGGTGCAGCCAAAGCAAGACCTGCCGTTGCGGGTGTCTGGCAGCAAAGTCGTTGTTCATGTGCCAAACAATGCGCCCGATGCCATTGCGTCGGTGGTGGTGTTGCAGGCGGCGCAGGGCCAAGGCGGTAAGTAATTTTAGGTGTCGGCGGCAAAGCCGTTGTAGTTTGGAAAGCTATTTGGGCCATTAAAATGGAGTCTACATGACGAAGCGGAAAAATTGCATGGGTTGGTTGGTTGTACTGCTGGTGCTGGGCACGGGCTTGGCGGGGGCGCATGCGTCGGCGGCTCGCATGCGTAAACATACGGCCGATATGGGCTGGTGGCGCGCTGCACGTTTTGGCATGTTTATTCACTGGGGGCTTTACAGCGAAGCGGCGGGGTATTGGCATGGCAAGGCGGTCGGGGGCCAAGGACCCATGATTGAATCCATGGCACATGTGCCCAAGCAGCAGTTTGCCGAGTTGGCCAAGTCGTTTAATCCAACAGAATTCAGCGCGAATAAATGGGTGTCGGTTGCCAAAGCTGCGGGCATGAAGTACCTGGTCTTCACCTGTAAGCATCACGGCGGCTTTTGTATGTTCAGAACCAAGGCTACACGCTACAACGTAGTAGACGCTACGCCCTGGCATACCGACCCATGCGCTGCTTTGGCCAAGGCGTGCACGCAACAAGGTATTCGCTTTTGTGCTTATTATTCGGTGATGGATTGGCATACGCCTTACCAGATGCCCGTGGTGGCCAACCCGCGGCATCCGACCTATGTGCCGATGATGTTTACTCCGGGCGGGCAAGGCAAATATCTTCAATACATGCAAACACAACTGGGCGAAATTATCACGCAGTATCATCCATCGTTGATCTGGTTTGATGACAGTAGTTGGGGTCTCTATGGATGGAACCAGCACGATGCGCGAACCATTTTTGACTTTGTCCGAAGGCTTGATCCGACCGTGATTATGAACAATCGGCTGGATAAGTGGTCAAAGTTCCGCGGCTATGGCGACTACCGCACTCCGGAGGGATATGTACCCAGGGGCGGCCTTCCCGGAGCCTGGGAAACATGCATGACCATGAATGATACATGGGGCTATAAACGGGGCGATCATAACTATAAAACGGTCGCAACACTGCTCAAAAATTTAATGGCGCTTCAGGCAATCGAGTGGGTAAATTATCCTGAAAAACATGATATGAGCCTTCATTGGCGGTCGTTTTCTGCTACTTGACAGATTTTCAGAACTGTTGATTGTA
>JAJXZA010000344.1:0-1036 GCA_021780285.1 Planctomycetota bacterium | reverse complement strand
GGCGATCATAACTATAAAACGGTCGCAACACTGCTCAAAAATTTAATTAAGTGCGCCAGCGGAGGGGGTAATTTTCTGCTGGATGTCGGACCCACGGGCAAAGGTGTGATACCCCAGCCGCAGGTTCAACGGTTGCTGGCCATCGGACATTGGCTCAAGACCAATGGAGATGCGATCTACAATACGCATCGTTCGCCATTTGGTGAGCCGCTGATGTTTGGATACGCCACCTGCAAGCCTGGCCTTATTTATCTTGAGGTAACGAGATGGCCTCATGACGGCAAACTGCTGGTGCCACCGGTGCGGCACGTCACCAAAGCGTGGCTGCTGGCTGAGCCGTCAAAACTGCTGCACTTTGATTCGTCATCGGGCGGGGTGGTTGTTGAAGTGCCTGTGCACGCACCCGACAAAATTGCCTCGGTGGTGGTGTTGCGGGTGGCCGGGCAGTAAACATAGTGAGCATGGCGAACATTGCAAACAATGTGATTGTGCAAGGCTTGTGTTTATGAGTCATCGAGATAAAAAGCTGCAACATTCAAGTAAACCCGTGCGGCGACGCGCAACGGATACAGGTTCTGCGGCAACTCGGCGGCCAAATGTGGCATTCATTATAGCCGACGACCTGACAGCGCATGCGGTTGGGTCGCTGGGCAATCGGGAAGTGCGCACAGTGCATTTAGATAAGCTTGCGGCGGCGGGTTGCAGCTTCCGTCAATGCTTTCATCAAGGGTCATGGACGCCGGCGGTTTGCATCGCCAGCCGCACCATGCTGTTTACGGGCCTATCGGCGTTCAGGGCGCAGCAACAGGCGGAGACGGCATTGCTGTGGCCGGCGGCAATGGCTGCGGCGGGCTATTACACCCATAGCATAGGCAAGTGGCATTTATCGCGGCGAAATTTGCGCCGTGGTTTCAAAACGCTCGGGCTTACCTCATGTGGCGGCATGTTTGACTCTACAGACACCCAGGGGAAAGCATATCATCGGCCGTCACCGGGCAACGATTGGAAGCCTTGGGACACATCACAAAAGGGGCAT
>JAJXZA010000285.1 GCA_021780285.1 Planctomycetota bacterium | reverse complement strand
GTGGAAGAAACCGCCCCATGCCGCACGGCACACCTGAATAGAACAAATGGTCCCATTACCATGGGCCTTACCTCACACCTTGGGTTGCGGGCATAGCCCGCGCTATGAACTCGGTGGCAAAAACGTCGCGCAGCGCCCCACGAGAATTTCTTTAGCCACAGAGAACTCCGAGAACTCAGAGCCGACGACGAGAATAATTTAAAAAAAACCAAAATCGTCTCTGCGTGCATCTGCGTCATCTGCGGTTTACCCCGCGCCCTCTCGCCGCCAGGCGGCGCCTCGCTTATACTCTCCCACCAATGAATATTCGCTTCATCAACCAAACCTTCTACCCCGACGTCGCCGCCACCGCTCAACAGCTTTACGACCTCGCCACCTACCTCACCGACCGCGGCCACAATGTCTCGGTCATCACCTCGCGCAGCCTCTACGGCAAAGCCGGCGCTACGCTCCCTAAACGCCAAACCGTCCACGGCATCCATATTTACCGCGTGGGCTTCAGTCTGTTTGGCAAGGCGGGCCTGCTGCTGCGCATGATAGACTTCGCCCTCTTTTACCTCCTTGCCACCATCCGGACACTCACCCTGCCGCGGCCAGATGTTCTTGTCACGCTAACCACGCCGCCCTTTATCGGCCTCGCCGGCTGGTTCGTCAGCCGCTGCCGCCGGTGCCGCTTTGTTTACTGGGCCATGGACCTCTACCCCGATGTGCCCATTGCCTGTGGCGTGCTTAAGCCTCGCGGCCTGGCCGCCAAACTATTTGAATGGCTCAATCGCTTGTCGCTGCGTCACGCTCACGCCGCCGTCGCGCTGGGCCGCTGCATGCAGGACCGCATCATCGCCAAAGGAATCGCCCCCGCCAAAGTCGCCCTCATTCCTGTATGGGCCGATACCGACGAAATCAAACTCCAGCCGCCGGGGCAAAGCCCATACCGCAGCGAGTGGAAGCTGGAGGGGAAATTCGTTGTCATGTACTCCGGCAACCTCGGCCTTGGCCACGATGCGGACACCCTTTTTAATGCCGCCCTTACCCTCAAAGATCACCCGACCATTCGGTTCGTTTTTGCCGGCGGCGGCAAACGTGCCGAAGCCCTGCGCGAATTCATCCAAACCCACCAGCTTACCAATATCATTCAGCAGCCATACCAGCCCCGCGAGCGTCTCGGCGACCTGCTCACCTGTGCCGATGTACACCTCGTAAGCCTGAGTGAAGAACTCACCGGCCTGGTGGTGCCGTCGAAATTTTTCGGTATTCTGGCGGCGGCCCGCCCGGTTATTCTGGTGGGTACAAACCAGTCTGAAATCGCCCGCATCATCACTGAAACCAACTGCGGCTACATCGTTCCCAACGGTGATGTCGGCGGCCTTGCCGATCTCGTCAGCTCGCTTCCCAGCCCGGCCCGTGAGCCGGAACTCGCGGCGATGGGCGAGCGCGGCCGGCAGGCATTGGACAGCCATTACGACCGCCGGCATGGCTGCGAAAAATGGGAAACCCTGCTGGCCAAGGTTGCACAATAGACACGATAAGGGCGCATTACGTCCACAGGCCCAAGTCAACCGGCATGTTAAGTGTACCGCACGCCACGCAACGCAGCGATCGTGCCCAGTCGCGGCACCACTGCTCGCTCATAGGCTCCATGGAGCCACTGCACACGCCCTCAACTTAATATTTGACCCTCCGCCCAAGCAGTTGCCTCACCCGCCAGCGCCAACATTTCGGACCATTCCTCGGGCCCCACGACTTCCGACGGGGAGGAATCCATATCGTCGTACCGAATCACGGTGCCGTAAGGTGTTAACGCAATCAACCGCCTTTGGTCAATCGGAACATTCCAACCGTTATCCGACAGCAGGTCGAGCAGCATCAATATGCTGTGTGTTCTCGGATACTCAATTCCACCTGAACTCAAAACCGCCTTGAGCGATTTTTCTACCGCCTGCTGAACGTGAAATGCTATTCCCCAAGCAGGACTGGCGGCATCACGGGCAAGCAGTCGCGCCATTGCGAGGTCATCGTTCGCTTTCCGCAGCAGCATTTGCGCCAACTCAAGCCGCGGGTCCATAAACCCTCCCCTCACGGGCCGCTCGGTACGCAATGCTGTTGGGCGTTGTTTTCCATCGCTCAAAAACCGTAGCCGACAATACCAGAATGTCCACCGGCAAGCGCATAGCTCGAAGAGCTTCCTCCAGGCGGAGCATTTCCTGCAAACGATCTTTTACGGTCGGCTCAATTACCAGAAAATCCACATCACTTCGGTCATCGGCTCCGCACCTTGCCTGCGAACCGAACAAAATGACGCGCGAGCCTGCGGGGGCGGTTGCCAGCAATGCTTCCGCGGCACGTTCAATGTTAGACCATAGAACCATTTGCTGAACCTCGCATCAATATTCCCCCGGATTTTAACCACCAGGCCGCAACCCTGCCAATCCTCAAGCGCTTTGGCGAGGAGCCGCCGGGCGCACTCATGCTGCATGGTCATATACCTTGCCCTCTCTTAATGCGCGACCCGCAAGGCTGTTCGGTTCGTCGCGCCACGCTTCAAATGCACTTCGGCTCAGTACAACAACATCCGCAGGAATCAGCGCTTCACCCAATAATCGCGACAGCCGAACCATTTCCATGAAACGATCATCAACCTGCGGCTCAATCACGAGAAAATCCCAGTCGCTCGTGATTCGGGCATCGCCGCGCGCACGCGATCCAAACAGAATCACGCTTGAATCCGCAGGAACAGCGTCAAAAAGCAAGCCCAGCGCCTTTTTTAATTCACCAGCCTCTTGCACGACAACCTCCAAAACTTCCACGCAACGATGTTGCTGCAATCCCTTCTATTTCTCTATTCTCGCAGTTCGCTCACGACGATGTCAAATCAGGCACATTATACACTGCCCCCGCCATCGCGCGGCCAGCGGGCCGCGAGAGAGTGGATGGAGATAGCAGAGTTTGAGCGCTGGGCGACAGGCTCGCGCAGAGCCGCGGAGACCATAGCGCGGGCTATGCCCGCAACCCAAGGTGTGAGGTAAGGCCCATGGTAATGGGACCATTTGTTCTATTCAGGTGTGCCGTGCGGCATGGGGCGGTTTCTTCCACCCGCCCCCTGCACCCCCACCCGGCCTTGCAACTCTTCTCCCTCATGTTGGAGGTAGGATGCCATGCACGAGAGTGAAAGGCATTGCCCTTTGGAGTACGGTACTGTGGACGACCAAACCGTTTTCCGAAAGG
>JAJXZA010000351.1 GCA_021780285.1 Planctomycetota bacterium | reverse complement strand
TACAGTCTGTTCCCATGGCCTTGCCTCCTTGCAAAATGACGGAACTTAGTTAACACCTTCATTTTACAGGGTGCAAGGCCTGCGCGCAAGGCCCACAATAAAAATACCTATGAAATATCCGGGTTAAATACCCGGCCGGCGCGCCAGCGCTCTCCTGCTCCACTTTCGCCTGTTCTACTCTCCCGCGGCGCAGCCGCGCCCCCCTACCCCTACATAACTTGGCCAGGTTGGCCAACTTGCTCCAAAAACCCCTGTATTCATTGGCTAAACTCGCATTCAGGCCACAAAACACAACTTGGCCAAGTTGGCCAAGTTGGCCAACTTGGCCAACTTGCCTTGGAGCCTTAGTGTCTAAAAACCCGGCCACCCCGTTCCTCTGCGACCTTTGCGAACGCTGTGGTGAACCCCCGTCGCGCAGTGCCCCAAGCTCACCTGCTCAACCCTCTACTCTCTGATACCGTTTCCGAAGTTACCACTGCCCCGGCGGAGCGGCCGGGACGAGCCTGGCGATGCCGGGGCGCAGGTAACTCGGCGGCGGCGAAAAAAAAGGCGGCGGGCCGGGCTTTGGTTTCACCCCCGGCAGGATTTATCATGGGCGGCGGCATAGTCGTTCATGCCCAAGCGGATGTCGCACTGCGGTCACGGTCCCTCTACGTCAAACCTACGAGGTTTTCGCCGAGATCATCGGGCCGTGGTGTGACGCCTGTTCAGAGGTCTAAGAGAACATCATCCTTGCAAGGATCGTGTATCAGGTCGACCGGCAACAGGCTTTCGGCATCCACGGCGGCGGACGGCATTTTATCGAAAGGAGATGCCGCTATGGACACCACCCTCGCACCGGTCGAATTCTCTCAACTCACCGCCCTGGCCGGGTTCGACTGGGCCACCGAGAAGCACGATGTGGTCGTGCTGGATCGGCAGGGCAATAAACTGCTGGAACTGAGGTTTGCCCACACAGCCGAGGGCTGGGAGAGCCTGCGGGCCAAGCTGGCCCCCTTGGGCAAGGTGGGCGTGGCTATCGAGACCAACTGCGGTCCGGTCGTCGAACGCCTGCTGACCATGGGGCTGTCGGTCTATCCCATGAACCCCAAGGTTGCCGAACGGTACCGGGAGCGTCATGCGGCCAGCGGGGCCAAGGATGATGCCTTCGACGCATGGTGCTTTGCCGATGCCTTGCGCACCGATGGGCAGCACTGGCGTGCTCTTGAATTGCAGGATCCGAAGACCCAGTTGCTGCGGTTGCTCTGCCGCGACGAAATGGCCCTGATCGAGCAGCGTACGGCCCTGATTCTGCAACTCAAGGCCGCACTTTACGAGTATTTTCCAACGGCGCTTGAGGCGTTTGATGATTGGACCCTGCCGTCAACATGGCAGTTCATCATCAAGTTCCCCACCCCCGATAAATTGGTGCGGGCTGGAAAACGAGGCTGGCTCAAGTTCTTGCACACCCACAAGCTCTATCGCGCAGACTCCATTGAGAAACGTCTGGAACTCTTTGCCCGGGCCGATGAGTTCATTAACCCCTCCGTGGCAGTCGAGCAGGCCAAGAGCATGCTGGCTGTGGTTTTGGCCCGGCAATTGGACGCCTTGGAACGCCAGTTAGATCAATACCGGTCGCGCATCACCAATCTGTTCGATGAGCATCCCGGCAGCGGGTTGTTCAAATCCCTGCCAGGCGCCGGCGAGAAGCTCGCGCCACGGCTGCTGGCAGAGATTGGAAACGACCCTAAAACCTTTAACTCCCCGCAGGGACTTCAATGCATGGCAGGTACCGCGCCTGTGACACGTCAAAGCGGAAAATACCGATCCGTTTCATTCCGTCGAAGTTGCAACACCACGCTGCGAACCACCATTCACCTTTGGGCCGATCTGAGCCGGCGTCAATGTGCCTGGGCCCAGGCTTATTACGCCCAGAAAATAGCCCAGGGTAAAGGTCGAGCTGAAGCGCTGCGATGCCTGGGGCAGCGATGGCTCAAGATCATCTGGAAAATGGTTCAAACCAATACGCCCTATGACGAGGCCAAGCATATGAACGATATGCTCAAGCATGGCTCCTGGGTGCTTGGCGTCATGGCTGCGCCTCCCAAGGAGAAAGTCGCCGAAGCGGCGGCTTGAATCTGGACATCATGGACTTAAACGAGGACCAAACATGAGCAACCGAATGAAAAAACCTTGTTTGACAAACAAGAGAACATCTCGGCGCAGCCGCGCGGTTAACTCCCCGTTGCGGCAGCAAGCCAACGACCGGGCAGGCTGGAAGCCTGCACCACAACTTGGCCTGACGCCGCCTCTGCAGCATTTTTTTGTGCTGCTGGCATCTTGCCTGCCTCCGGGTAGCGCACGCTGGAAGCACGCACGAGACTGGGGTTGTGGTGCGTTTGCGGCCGGCGCTTTGCTTGCGTTACACTTCGCCCACGCGGTAACAACTGCTGCGACTGTTTGGGTTGGAGTGTTCATCATGCCTGCCGCTGCAAGCGCCGCGACCGCGGCATCCATGCCGGAGCTGCTGGCGATCATCAAGCAAACCTGGGGCTACTCCGAGCTGCGGCCCTTGCAGCAGCAGGCCATGCAGGCCGCGCTCGATGGGGGCGATTCGGTGGTGGTTATGCCCACGGGCGGCGGCAAGTCGCTGTGCTATCAGGCTCCCGCGGTGCTGCTTAACCGCTGCGGCCGCGGCCCAACGGTCGTGGTGTCGCCGCTGATCGCCCTCATGAAAGACCAGGTGGATGCCCTGCTGGGTTACGGCATTGCGGCGGCGCAGTTTGATTCGTCTCTTTCAGCCGGCCAGCGGCGCACGGTGCTTGACGACTTGCGAAGCGGCCGGCTGGATATGCTGTTTGTATCGCCCGAACGACTCGTAGGCCGCGGGCCTGGAGCCGATGGTCCTGACTACCCGCCCGATGAAGCATCCGGCGGCAATGGCGATCCCAATGCGTTTGTCGGCCTCCTGCGGCAGGCGGGCGTTAAAACCTTTGCCATTGACGAAGCCCATTGCATCAGCAGTTGGGGCCACGACTTTAGGCCTGAATACCGGCAACTTGCGCAGCTTAAGCGATTGTTTCCGAATAGCGCGGTGCACGCCTTTACCGCCACGGCTACGCCGCAGGTGCGCTGCGACATCGCTGAGCAATTGCAGCTTACAGAGCCATTGATGCTGGTGGGTAATTTCGATCGGCCCAACCTTACCTACCGGGTATTGCCGCGCCAAAACCTGATGGGGCAAATACGCGAAGTGCTGGCCCGGCATGCGGGTGAAGCCGGCATTATTTATTGCCTGCGCCGGCGCGATGTTGAAGACACGGTAGCATCGCTGGCCGCCGATGGCATAAAAGCCCTCGGCTATCACGCCGGCATGACCTCCGAAACCCGCACGCGCATTCAAGAAGCGTTCGCACGAGAAGAATGCGACGTAATTGTGGCGACGGTGGCGTTTGGCATGGGCATCAACCGTTCTAACATTCGCTTTGTGCTGCACACCGGCATGCCCAAGTCGGTCGAGGCGTATCAGCAGGAAACAGGCCGCGCCGGCCGCGACGGCCTCGAAGCCGAATGCGTGCTGCTGTATTCCGCACAAGACCTCATCGCCTGGAAGTCGCTGGTGGAGCAGTCGGTGGCGCAGGCCCAGGCTTTGGGCGCGGTGGTAGATACCAACTTTTTAAACAACTCCATGGCGCATCTTGAGGATATGAACAACTTTGCCCGCGGCGCTGTATGTCGGCACAAAATGCTGGTGGAGTATTTTGGCCAGCGTTACCAACCGCCCGCCGAAGCTCAAGACGACGCAGTAGACCCTGCCGCAAATGACGGACCGGCCGCCGCGGACGAAGCTTCGCGTGATGGCATAACCTGCGGGGCGTGCGATCATTGCCTTGGCGATACTGAAAGCGTGCCCGAGGCCCCGCTCCTGGCCCAGAAGATATTGTCTGCCGTGGCGCGCACGGGGCAGCGGTTTGGCGCCGGCCATGTGGTGCAGGTGCTGCGCGGCGAAACATCGCCGCGCATCCGCGAGCTGCATCACGATGAATTGTCGGTCTTCGGCCTGATGCAGGATTTTACCACCTCAGAGCTGCGCGACTTTATGGGGCAGCTTTCAGGTCAGGGCGTTCTGCCGCAGGAGAGATTGGTGCTTCAGAATGGCCGCGTGGCGAGCATTTACAAGCTCAACGGCGCATCCATGGAAGTGCTAAGGGGCACGCGGCAGGTGCGGCTTATACGCCCGGCTAAAAAGCAGGCCGCCGAAGCACGGCGCACGCGCGGCGGCGAAATATCGTGGCAGGGCGTGGATAGCGAGCTTTTTGAACAACTGCGTGCCTGGCGCAAGGCTACCGCCGCCAAACGCGGCGTGCCGCCCTTTATGGTGCTTTCGGATGCCACGCTGCGGCAGTTGGCCCGCCAGCGGCCTTCGAGCGTGGCACGCTTGGCGTACATTCATGGCATTGGCAAAACCAAACTCGATGCCTTTGGTCAGGAGGTGACCGCCATTATTAACACGGCCTGCGCCCAGCGCGGCCTTGCAATGGATATCGCCGTCGCCGAGCAACCCACACATACCGCGCCGGTCGCGCAGCCGCGCCCACCGCTGGCCGCTGCGCGGCGACAGGCGTTTGAGCTTTTTGCCCAGGGCATGTCTATTGTCGAAGTAGCCGGACGCATCGGCCGGGCGGCTTCCACCACGGGCCAATATCTGGCGGAGTATGTTAGCGAGCAAAAACCGGCTTCAATAGCGGCATGGGTGAGTGACGATGTCGCCGCTCGCGTTAAAGCCGCCGCCGCCAAGGTGGGGTCGTCCGCGCTTAAGCCCATTTATATGGAACTGGCCGAAAGTGTGCCTTACGAGCAAATTCGCATTGTAGTGCGCCACACGCAGGATATGCAGAAAACATGAAGTGTGCCGGCCTCGACTGCGTAGCCGGGCCGCCTGCGGCCCGCTGCGCATATTCTCCGGTAATGGCGCATCAGTGCCATCACCACGGCGCATTGACCGTTACATTGGTTGAAAAGAAGTTGCGCGACCATTGCAACTGCCAGAGCTGGGCCAGCCGCACCGTACGGGCCGACCCGTCAGTAAACGATACGTTCACCGCGCCCAGGTGCCGGTCAATGCAGAATCGCCCAAGCTGATCGTTAGGATCAAGCGTCGAAGAACCGGTTTGCAGGCTGGCGGGCACGGCATCGGTATCCTGCGGGCTTGCGTCCACCCAAATGCTGTCGGCAAACAGCGGAAGCTGATTGCTCACCGTGCGCGTGCTGGAGCGCGGGTCAAAGGCGGGTGGCGTGGTTTCGGTAATGCTGCCGCTGCCGGTGCTCCAGTAAGTGCCTCCGACGACCACATCGCCAAAAATGTTGTGACCGCCATGGTTGGTGAAATCGCCGTTGCAGTAAATGCTGCCGGTAAGGTTGAATTGCCCGGTAATGGTAATACTCCCGAGGGTTACAATATTCATGTTGGCGCTGAACTGGCCGTGGGTAGTGATATCGCCGGAAACCAGAAGCGTACCCGACCCAATCACGTTGACGCTGCCGCTGGCACTCCAACTGCCATTGATAATCAGGTAGGGGTGTCCGGTGAAATCAATGGTGTTGCCGCCGCTGATGGGGTAGGGGTTGTAATGATTAACAATTTGCGTCCAGATGCTTTGCACATTGGGCGGGGCGACGTTGGGCACATTGCTTTCCTGGGTGCCGTTGATTTGCCCGCCGCCGTTAACGCTTATGCCTCCGCCCGAGATGAGGTTGCCATTGAAGGTATTTCCACCCTTGCTGGTGATCGAAACCGCCGAAAGGACGGTGCCATTGAAGGTTTCATTGCCGCGGAGGTCCAAGGCGTTAAAGCTGGCCAGAGCCGCGCCGCCGCTGGAGTAGGGATCAGCCCAATTATTAAGGCCGTAGCTGGCTTTGGTGTTCCCCAGCCAAGGATATTCTTGGCCCAGCGGGCTGCTGGATGCCAGCGGCCCCCAGGCAGTGGTGGCCGTGCCGACGCCCGCCGCCGATGATTGATAGGCATCGGGGCAAATTTCGTTGGCGGCCATGTTGGTATCATAACCAACCAGCTCGTCGCACCAGAAACCGGTGCTGCCGGCAGCATTGGCATAATCGCTTGGGTAAGCGCCCTTAAAGTGGGCTGCGTAGCTGTTGGAAGCCAACGAAAGTTGCCGCAGGTTTGAAAGGCATGAGGCGGTGCGGGCCAATTCCTGTGCCCGCCCTAAAGCCGCCGAAAGCAGACCCACCAAAATTGCAATCACCACCATAACCACCAGTATTTCGGTGAGGGTGAAGGCCCTGCGTCGGTTGCTCGGTAACGGTTGTGCTGCTTTCTTTGCCATCATCATCGCTAAACTCTCTGTTAGGTTGTCTCTCTGCTGCAAAACCAGACGACATGCAGGTCGTTGCCGGTTCGCAGCACGCGCTGCGCTTTGGGCGTCCGGTAACTACGGGTATAGTTGTTGGCCGCTATTTGCCGTATTTGACCGCCTTGCGGCCGTGGCTGAGATAATTCCCTTGCTGCACTGGTCATCACGATCTTCAGGCACGAAGCCATAAAAAATCCCCCGATCTTGCTCGATCCAACTTTCCCTGCGAATTGTTCATGGGCTTCCATGCCGAGATAGGCAGCAAGTATTTTCGGCCATTTAGGGTCAGTGGTGTGAATATATTCTATGGCGACCTATAAAAGCCGCCGCCGTAATGCCAGCGTCGTTTTGCTTTGCAAATATTAGCATTGGAACGTTTCAGCAATCGCCTGTCGCACCGGCGGAAAAACGGTCCTGTAACCGCGCTCGCGGTGGGGTGGTGATGCTTGCAAACATGGCATAAGATTTGGGAAATGTAACGCGGCACTTTAGATTTCTCAAAGGTTCAGGCACGCCGCCGTAAGCTGGTGGGGCGGGTCGAGGCTCTTGTTTGTCAGGTGCGATCATTCTTGTGCAGCCATGCAAAAAAATGGGATAATTAAACGCCGTTGATGCGGCCGACTTAAGCCGCGCTTACCAATGGAGTTTCGCCATGAGCCTTCGTACTTTATCGGTCGTTTGTCGCTTGAGACTGGTAGCTATGCTTGTCGGTGCGGCTTTCTTGGCGTTGTGGCCAAATGCGGCGAGCGCGGCCAACAGCAAGGTGGCGGTAAAGCTTGCCGCCGTCATGCTTTCGCGGGCGCAGGTTTTTGCACCTGACAAAACGCCTTATGCCGCGGTGCTTAAGCATAAAGTGGGCCTGTTTGTAACACTGCAAATTATTTCAAAGGCGTTGGGCGATCCGACGCTGCTGGAGTCGGTCGCGATCAAAGCCGCGATTTTAAGCAATGGTGTTTCGATCAAATTCCTGCCGCCATCTGCGGGATTTCCGCGATTGCTTAATACGCCCATGGCCCGGGCGATGCGGCAGGCCGGTGAATTGGGCTTTCCGGTGACACTGCGGTTTAATATGCCTCCGCCAGGTAAAAATCCGCCGGCCAAACTGGGCCTGCTCAAAGGCTCGCTTGTGGTGCAGGCGGGCGGCGCACCGCAGGCGGTAGCACTTGCAAACCCGCTGGCTGCGGTGGGCCATCACCTGCACAGCGCCGCGCTAAGCGGCTTGGGCCTTACGGTGCGGGTGTTAAGCTACGATAAGCACGCCGACGGTTCGCATGATTTAAACCTGCGCGTTCGCGGGTCGGTGGGGGTGTTCAAAAGCGTGCGGGTCATGGCGGGCAGGCAACTTATCAGCGAAGGTTACATAGATAACCATACGCAGCCGGGCCTGCATCGCATAACCATTCCGCTGCGCCTGCCGCTGAATGCCAAGACCGTGCTGGTGGTGCAGGGGCTGGCGGGTCAAAAAGAGTTTAATATTCCGTTTAAGCTGCTCGGTATTCCGCTGCCGCAGTGAGCCAATTGCCCTGTCAGCAAATACCCGGCGATACTGGCGCAGCGCTCGCGGGGTGGCGGCTTGCTTGCTCGGCAAACCTCGCCCCAAACCCGTGTTGCAATCGTTTGGTCAAAGCGGCCCGGCGCAATATAATTAAAGGCTTGCGGCGGCCGCCAAACTGTTGTTGCGGGGCGCTTACCGGCGGCAGTTTAAGCTTGCTTGGTTCGCGGGCAGCCATCGTGTGCTCGTGGACGGGCCATAGCACCTGAAAAGCCGCTTTGCAGCGTAAGGAGTATTCATCATGCCGGGCATGACCATCACTGAAAAGATCATGGCCAAAAATTCGGGCAAGGCGCATGTGTCGCCGGGCGAAAACGTCTGGGTGAATGTTGACATACTTATGACGCACGACGTTTGCGGGCCGGGCACCATTGGCATTTTTCATGAGAAGTTCGGCCGCAGCGCCAAAGTTTGGGATAAAGACCGCGTGGTCATTATTCCCGACCACTACATTTTTACCGCCGACGACAAATGTCACCGCAACGTGCAGATTCTGCGTGATTTTGTCCGCGAGCAGGGGCTGAAGTACTACTACGACCCCGAGTTTGTCAAAAACGAACCCGGCATGCCCAGCCCCTATAAAGACCCCACCAAAACCAATTACAAGGGCGTATGCCACAAGGCCCTGCCCGAAGAAGGCCACGTACGGCCCGGCGAAATACTCCTTGGCACCGACAGCCATACCTGCACGGCGGGTGCGTTTGGCCAGTTTGCCACCGGCGTGGGTAACACCGACGCCGCCTTTACCCTGGGCACGGGCAAAACCTGGCTTAAGGTTCCGCCCACGATGAAGTTTACATTTCATGGGCAGATACCGCCGTACTTAACCGCCAAAGATTTGATTCTCGCCGTCATCGGCGAAATCGGTGTCGCCGGGGCAACCTACCAAACCATGTACTTTGCGGGTGAAGGTATCAGTTCGCTCACGCTGGAAGACCGCATGACACTCACCAACATGGCCATCGAGGCCGGCGGCAAAAACGGCGTCTGCGATGTGGACGAAAAAACCCTGCAATATGTGCGGCACCGCAGCACGCGGCCCAACTGGGAAGTGTTTCGCGACGATGCCGACGCGCAATACTGCTACCAGCGCCAGTGGGACCTCGCCGCGCTCGAACCGCTGGTCGCCAAGCCGCACTCACCCGACAACCGCGATACCGCCCACAACTGCCGCAGCGTCAAAGTTGACCGCGCGTATATCGGCAGTTGCACCGGCGGCAAAATCACTGACATGATTTTTTCAGCCAGCATTCTCAAGGGCAACAAGGTAAAGGTGTCCACCTTTGTGGTGCCCGGTTCAACCGAAGTACACGCCGACATGAAGCGGCTGAACCTGCGCGGCGTGCCTAAAGACACCAACGAAAAAAGCATCGAAGACATCCTGCTTGACGCCGGCTGCCAGGTCGGCCCCAGCGGCTGCAGCGCCTGCCTCGGCGGCCCGGCCGACACCTTTGGCCGGCTCAACGGCAGCGAGGTGTGCATCAGCACCACCAACCGCAACTTCCCGGGCCGCATGGGCTCCATGACTTCTGCCGTGTATCTGGCCAGCCCGCTTACCGTGGCGGCCAGCGCTTTAACCGGCCATGTAACCGACCCCCGCGACTATGTAACGCAGCCCATTGAAACGGGCACTGCGGGGGTGCTGTAAACGGCAATGCTGCATTGCGAAGCACCGTTTTGCAGCAATACTTCGTCGGTTTGCCATTCCCCAACGGTGCTGGGTTTAAGTACAGTGAACATTGGGAAGGTATGCCAACTTGTCGCGCAATTCACATAACGATGGCAAATGGGTGGGGTCGGTACAATGTATTGGGGTGATGTGGGCCACCTGCCTGCAACTATTTTTGATACCCGCTGATAATTCGGTAAACTGCAAACATCTTGATTAAGGACTTCGTTAGGAGGTACCCTTTGAATGTGCGAGCACCGTTGGATATGCCGATTGATGCGGCATTGCCAACCCCAGCCTTGAGTTATGAAAACGGCCGCCATGTCGTGTACGAAGCGGATTGCCTAGAAATCATGCCGCGGCTACCGGGCGAGTCGGTTGATATGATCTTTGCGGACCCGCCATACTTTCTGTCCAACGGCGGAATTACCTGCAAAGCTGGCAAGATGGTTTCAGTAAATAAGGGGCGGTGGGACCAATCGCTGGGTTTCGAGGGCAATTATGAATTTACCCACAACTGGATTACTGCATGCCGCAGGCTGCTCAAGCCTGATGGTAGTATCTGGATATCGGGTACGAGCCACATTATCCACATCGTAGGTTGCTGTTTGGAAGAGATCGGATTCAAGATACTTAACGATATTACCTGGGTAAAGACAAACCCGCCGCCCAATTTATCATGTCGCTACTTTACGCACGCCACTGAGACGATTATCTGGGCGGCGCGCGATAAAAAATCACGTCATCGGTTTAATTATGACCTGATGCGCCGGCTTAACGGCGGCAAACAGATGTTGTCCGTCTGGGCAATAGATGCCCCACGAAGTGCAGAAAAAACATTTGGTAAACACCCGACGCAAAAGCCTTTGGCCTTGTTGGAACGGCTGATCGCCGCATCCACATTAGAGAATGACTTAGTTCTAGATCCGTTTTCAGGATCGTGCACCACGGGCATTGCCGCAGCGCGCCTTAATAGGCGGTTTATAGGCATAGAGCTGGATCGTAACTTCATCGAATTGGGCGCTAAACGATTTAAGGCTGAGGCACTCCATGCTGGTTTATCGCCACTACTCCAAGCAGCTATGCCGAGCCGCAATGTGCGGAACAATGACGTCGGTAAACTTTTTGGGGAGATCGCTAATGGAACGTGACATAGCAGTGAAGAGTCTACGGGAACTTGTGGGAAAGGATTTGCGTCTGCTCGCAGAAAAACACGGCGTTACCGTATGGCGTGATGGCAAACTTAATAAAGGTTGGGCGGGCCATGCAATCGAGCGGCACCTCGGCCTGCCGATCAATTCAGCGCAATCACCGAATTTTGGTTCTTGGGAACTTAAGATTGTTCCCCTTAAGCGCAAAGCCAATGGGCAATTGATTTTAAAAGAAACGATGGCAATTACGATGATAGATCCGGTGAATGTGCGCGACAAGCCATTTGCCGCCAGCCACCTTCTGGCGAAGTTGAAAAAGGCGGTGGTTTGTGCCCGCATTTTTGAATCCACCGCAGAGGAATCTTCAAGATTGGAACGTGTAGCCGAGTTTGATCTTGGGGATCAGGAGATTTATAGAGCGGTCGAGCATGACTACGAGGAAGTACGGAGTCAGATTATTCAAAGGGGATTTGAAAGTCTCAGCGGCAGGATGGGCGTATTGGTGCAGCCGAGAACCAAGGGCCCTGGGCACGGGAGCACCAGTCGGGCATTTTACGCCCGAAAGGTGTTTGTTGAGCGTATCCTCGGTCTTAATGGGAACTGATGTTGGTCGCCCATTGGCACCAGACACCTGAGTCGCGCTGTTGACCATGTTCTATGATTTAACCCGCGTACATGGTTCTTTGGCTGTGGGGGAATCAGCCACCCCACAATTGTCCCGCAGCATTCTTTCGTAGATGACGGACGTGGGGAGCTACCGTCCAAGAAAATGATCGCTGCCATCGCCGCGGCAAATTTGACGGGCGCCTACCCCAGGGAACAGGCTATAATAATACATTAAACTTTAAAGAAGACCGCACGCGAGAATTTGTAAAATCATTGCAAAAATGATAAGTTACAATAATATGATTATGAGGTCACGCAAAAGCCTTATGAAAGTTACTGTTGGGTATGCTGGAGAATTTCCCACTCGGTCATAGTACCCTGATGTAGTGGATGAAGCTCCGTGCGCCGGTTGGTGTGATGGCAGAGTCCGTTTGGCTGATGGCGAAAAATGCTGTGGATTTTCCGGCGATAAGCCGGAATATAAGAAAGAGGTATCCTATGGGTATTTATCCTGGCGGAGTACTTTTCGAGCCTACGGCGGAATACGAGAAGGCGGTCAGGAAAGACCCCAGTCTCGCCCTGACGCCGGAAGACGCAAGGAAATTTGGGCCTCAATGCTTACCGCAAACAGCTAACATGGCGAGCGAAAAACCGCCTGTTCTTTTCCACCGCAATATGCCCTGTGAGGCTGGTATTTTCGCGCTATCGGGCGACGGCTGGGTCATTCTCGAGCGCCGCAAATACCTCAACCTTGCCGCGGCTCGCCGTTGGATCACTTCGCGATCAGACGTTTTGCAGGCACGATCTCCGGAGGTGCGCATCAGGGCCAGTGCCGTGGAATTGACCGAGTGGATAAATCTCGATACAGTGTTGGCGGATTATGAGGCCAGGCGCAAAGCCAATGATCCGGATTTCTGCATCCGCAGCGCTCCTTCCCCCACAGCCGCACCCTCTGCGATATTCACCCCGCGGCAGGGGCAGTTCCTTGCCTTTATCCACGCCTACACCAAGCTGAACGGCAGGCCGCCTGCCGAACGGGACATGGAACGCTACTTTCAGGTCAGTCCACCGGTGGTTCACGACATGATTCTGTTGTTGGAAGAAAAGAAACTCATCCAGCGCGTTCCCGGGCAGCCGCGCTCAATCCGCGTGCTGCTTGACCCCGATCAGCTGCCACCATTGAAATAGCATACGACCAACGCTCGCTCCAATATTATACAATTAATTGAGTGCCGACGGTGGGCTTGATTGTCCCATCTTGATATAGATTGACACCCTTCCGGGATGTTTTGGGAATCCTAACCCAACTTTCGCACTTTGGCCCTGAAAACCGCATTATTTTGCAAATAAGGCCGAAAGTCTCCACCACAAACACCCCTTAATTTTTGGGTTCTGGTAT
>JAJXZA010000096.1 GCA_021780285.1 Planctomycetota bacterium | reverse complement strand
GTGCAGATGGCTGGTGCCAAACGCCAGGGCATAGCCGCCCAAAAACCATTGGAGCGTAATAATTGCCAGTGCCGAATAAGAGGTCATCATGATGGCCAGCAGGTTCTTTTTACGGACAATGCCGCCATAAAATAGCGCCAAGCCGGGCATCATGACCATTACTAAAGCTGCTGAAACCATCATCCAGGCGGTTGCACCGGGGTTTGGCGCAACAGGTGACTGTGTTGCCGCAGCCACCGTTGCGGCCACCGTTGTTGCACCCGATGAAAGCGGTGCATGGGCCGCCGCCCGACATGCCGAGCCGAGCAGCAGTACCACCGCGCCGGCCAGGGTATAGCTACCAACCGCCAATCGCCGCCCAAGGCCCTGGGCCTCTGTAAAAGCACATCGCATGAAGAAAGCTCCTGCCGACGCTATCGGGCAGGTTCGCCAAAGGCGTGCTACTGCCGACATCGCTCATTTCCGGCAACGTTATAGCTTATATATTGAGCATTTCAAGGCGTGCTATGTTTATAAAATAAGCCGCATGGCGCGTTTCGGCTTATTTATTAGGCCTATTGCATCTATAGTAAACAAAATTTTATAGTCATTGCCCTAAAGCATCGCAGGATTTATAGAAAAAGCCGACGTGCTTAAAGCGCGCCGGCTCGGTAAAAAGTCAATGAATCTGTGCCGCAGGGGCTTCGACCAATTAGTCTCGAAGGCACCGCCGCTATATCGCCTCGCCGCCCATGGTGCCATCGCTGATACGAACCACGTTTTCCAGCGGCAACACGAAAATTTTACCATCGCCCACATTGCCTTTAGGACCCGTACGGGCGCCCTTGAGAATGGCGTTAATCGTGGGTTGCACAAAATTATCGTTGACAGCAATGTCCAGGCGCACCTTGCGAATGAGGTTTACCTGCATCGGCTGGCCCCGGAAATACTCGGTGTGCCCTTTCTGCCGACCGTAGCCCTGCACATCGCTTACCGTTAGACGAAATACTTCAACATCTATGAGGGCTTGCTTAACAGCCTCAAGCCGATGGGGTTGAATGATGGCGACAATCCATTTCATAATGTTCTCCAAATAAGTCAAAGGTTGAGAAAACAAAGGTTGAGAAAACAAAGGGCGGAGCCGCAGCCGCAGCGGGCGGCTCCGCCCTGAACATACCAAAACTTAAGCGGCTCCCGGCAGCGTGATGGCGGGTTCGGGCAGCGTGCCCACATCCCAACCATTTTCGCCATGTATGCCGATGTCGAGCCCTTCGATTTCCACCGACTCCGACACCCGAAGACCGATGGTTTTATCAAGCACGATGGCGATCACGGCCGTTACAACTGCCGAGTAAATCACGGCATTGCTCGCGGCCAAAAACTGCCACAGCACCTGAATGGGGTTGCCTTCGATCAGGCCGTTGGGGCCGCCGTGGCCGTTGAGGGCGGCACTGGCAAATACGCCGGTGAGCAGTGCACCCAAAAAGCCGCCGACTGCGTGTACGCCAAAGGCATCGAGCGCGTCGTCATAACCAAAGAGGGTTTTGATCTGAGCGCCCCAGTAGCAGACGATGCCCGCCAGCAAACCGATAATCGGCGCCGACCAGATGGTTACATAACCGCAGGCTGGGGTGATGGCGACAAGGCCGGCAACAAACCCCGAAGCAATGCCCAAGGTTGTCGGCCGTCGGTGGTGCAGCCATTCTGCGGTGATCCAGCCCAGACCGCCCAGAGCGGTGGCGATGGTGGTGTTGGTAAAGGCAATGCAAGCCAGGTAGTTCGAGCCATTGGCCGAACCTGCATTAAAGCCATACCAGCCAAACCAGAGCAAGCCGGCGCCGGTAAGAGTGAGGCCCAGCGAGTTAGGCTGAATGACATTCCTGGGGAAGCCAAGGCGGCGTCCGAGGAACAGGCATAAAATCAGACCCGACACGCCGGAAGAAATATGCACCACCGTTCCACCGGCGAAGTCTACCGCGCCGCCGGTCGAGCCAAGCAGCGTGCCGATGTTGGTCATCCAGCCGTTGCCATCCGGGCTCCATACGGCGTGTGCCAGCGGATCGTAAACAAAGTATGCCCAGAGGAAGATGAACGCCACCCATGCCCCAAACTTCATGCGTTCAGCCACCGAGCCGGCAATGAGGGCCGGGGTGATGATGGCAAACATAAGCTGAAACATGGAGAAGACAGCTTCAGGAATGTTCTGGCCTCCGGGCGAGACCATAGCCGAGTGCGAGCTGAGGTTCAATAAGCACATCCGCGAATTGTCCCAGCCGATGAAGCCATGCCAGTGGCTGGTGCCAAAGGCCAGCGAATAGCCGCCGAGAAACCACTGTAAGCCGATAACTCCGAGCGCGGCATACGAGGTCATCATGGTTGCCAGGAAGTTCTTCTTACGGACAATACCGCCGTAATAGAGTGCCAGGCCGGGCATCATGATCATCACCAGAGCGGTGGACGCAAGCATCCAGGACGTTGCGCCAGTATCAATGGGCGCAACCGCTGGAGCCGCCGGAGCGGTGGCAGCAGCCTGCGTGGCTGCAGCGACGGGGGCCGCTACCGGAGCGGTGGCGGTCTGGCCCCATGCCGGAGCAGCCATAAATATCAGCATGGTTGCGATAGCGCATATGCCCATCAGGCATTTGCGGGGCCGGCTGGCCCAAAACATCTTCCACGGTGTTGGCATAAAATACGCCTCCTTAAAAAAGTTCGCACAAACACGCCCACGCGACTGTGCTTGGGACTTAGCCCAAAAATCTGGCGGATATTTCCATCCAATTGCCGGTTGCCGTGGCCACGGCACCGGCTCTCTGGAGTGAAAGCCCAATGGGCCAATGCTTGCGGCATCCGCCTAAAAGCCGAGCATCGCTGTTACATAAACAAAACCTATGCCAAAAAATAGGCATGGGCCTAAAGCACGGTGAAATATGATGCAATAAGTGCCTTAATTATTTGTACTTTGTGTGCATAATGACATCCGCAAGCATAATTCGACGCGAGCGGTCTTTGGACAGTAAGTGACTAATAAGTAGGCAGAGTTACTTTTATCAGAGGAAGGCTGCTTGTATATGTAGCAGGGAGGGGCCGTTTCAGGCTGCGGCATTGTGAAAAATGTGCCAAAAGCATAGCGAGCGCCGAACTTGTACCTCGCAGGTTCTGCCGGTGAAGGTAACTTTTTTGCCAAGAGTCATTGCAATATGCGCCATTTGATTTACAATTGTAAACTAATAACGCATCGCAAGTTTTTGTATGGCG
>JAJXZA010000395.1 GCA_021780285.1 Planctomycetota bacterium | reverse complement strand
GGCACTTGCACGCGCTGCATAGATGCGTGCCCAACCCAGGCTCTTACGCCATACAAACTTGATGCGCTTAAGTGTATAAGTTATCAAACGCTTGAAAACCGCGGTGAGATACCGACGGAACTGCACGAGACCATGCAGCAGGCGGGCTATCTGGTGGGCTGCGATATCTGCCAGGATGTTTGTCCTTACAATCGCCGGCCGCTTGTGACGCGCGAGGCCGGCTTTAAGGCCAACCCGCCGGTATTTTATCCAGACGCCATTAAGCAATGGGATCAGGCCGAGTGGGACCGGGCCACGCGCGGCAAGGCCTATCGCCGGGCCAAACTCGCGATGTGGCAGCGTAATGTGAAAATTGTTCATCAGGGCGACTGTCCGCCGGCTGTTACAACGGCCGTGTCTCGATTAGATGAATAAAATTGCCCATAGGATCGCGAAAGACCGCGCCGCGGCACAGGCCCATGTCTTGGTGATAAATTTCGGGCCGATGCCGCCAGGCGCGTAGCGTTGCCATGGCATCGTCAAAATCAGTGATACAGAGCATGAGATGGCCGAAAAGGCTGCGGTCAAAAAAGTCGCGATGCGAAGCCAAAGGCGAACCAACAATGCAGGTGGACGCAAACTCCGGCGGCGGCGGGCTGAACATGGGCCGCTGATTGGTGATTTCAACACAGATGCGATCCAGCCGGTAGGTGAGTGTTTGTTCATCTGATAGAGCTGATGGTTTGGCGGGTTGCAGGCCGAGGCAGTTGACTACCAATTCGGTTACTTCAGCGGCGGTGGCTGAGCCGCGATTGAGATGCACAGTGTCAATGGCAATTATGGAACGTGGTTGGATCCGGCGCTTGGGCTTTGCGCCGATGATGCCATCAGAAGCGGTGAGTCCGGTGTCGCGGCTCATAAGGTTGATGTCGTTGTCGCGCATGTACGGCCCTTTTTTTGAGCGTTGCCCGCCGTCGTGCCCACCGGCGTGCTTACAAGTGTTCAAGCCGACAGGCAATCGCATATTTCCGCCAGCTTGACCTGTGCAATTATAGCCGTAAAATCTAACAAGTTCGCGGGCACCAGTAGCTCAGTTGGTAGAGCAGCTGACTCTTAATCAGCGGGTCCTAGGTTCGAGCCCTAGCTGGTGCAGTTTTTCGCAGTTCCCGGTTATTCCTCTCGATGCGCATTAAATCACTATTTTGGCCAATGTCCATAGGGGTTTCGACTACATGGCCGATACTTGGTAGGTCGGCATACCCGGGCATGCCTGCGCACGCCAAAGTGCAGGGTTTGGTTGCACTGGTGGTTGCACTTTTGGTTGCCAGATCCGTAGAGTCAAACGTACCGTCTTTTAGTGCCAACCCTGCCAGGGGCAAGTCATATCGTGGCAGACAATCCAATGCCTGAGCAGTTGGCAAAGCAGAGGCGTCTGTGTACGTTTTTGTGGTCAGGCGTGCATCGCTATGTCGCATGACTTCCATGGCTGTACGGATGGATACGCCGCCTCGCCCCAGGTTGGTGGCAAGTGTATGGCGAAGTGCGTGGAAATCCACCCGTCGTTTTTGTGCATCAAGGCGTGTTATCCCGGCAGCCGCCAGATCACGATAAAACCAGCGTTCGCAGAAGTCCTTACCAACCATCGGGAACACACGGTCACCTTCAACATGGTCCGGCATGGCTCGCAAGGCAGCGGCAACATCGTCGCGTAACCAGAGGATTGCCCGTTTGCCATTCTTGGTGGTGCTGGGCCTGATGTCCAGATAAGGCTTTGGAGCCGCCAGTTTTACGTCGCTCCAAAGTAGTGCGGCAACTTCTGATCGTCGCAAACCACAGGTCAATGCCACCAGGTAAAGAGAGCGACGTTCGCCCGCTACGGCAAGCAGTCGGGTAACCTCTGAATCACTCAATGCCCGCCTCTGCCGCCGGACATCGCCATTGGTCTTAACTGGCATCAGCGACGCAACGGGATTTTGGCCGATCCTACCCTGGCGAACAGCCCATCGGCAGAAGGCTTGGAGTGCCTGGAGATACTCATTGCGAGTCTTTGGTGACAAGCATTGAATTGTGGTTTGTGCCCGCCAGATTGAAAAGCTCTGGGGCGTTATGTCGGTGAGACGAGCCCAGTCACAAGCCATAGCGAGTTTTTGTAGTCGCTTGGTAGTGGTGTAGACATGCATGGGATCGCGGCCCTGAGCAGTTAAGTCGGTGGCGTAATCCGTAATGTGCTTCGTTAACAGCTGCCGTTTACTTTCGGCAAAGGCGTCTACAAGGCCAACCTCCCCACGGTCAATGGCCGCCTGGTGCTGCTCTGCCTTGGCAGAGGTGGCTCGCTTATCGGTGAAGCCGGGGAATGTATGCCATCGGCCATCAGGCAGCTTTACTTTGTACGACCATCGGCGTGAAGTCTTGCGTGCCTTAAAGATACTCGACATTTTTATACCTCCAGTAGCGAATTATACCGTCGGAAAGGCAACAGCCGCCAGTTCCAAAAAAAGCATCACGGAGTATGCCGCAAACATGTTTCAGACGTTTCAACATTTCGCAACATCTGCAATGGGATGAAGCGTCGCGCATATCAATGCGAGCGTTGCGAAATATCTTACAAACTTCTCGGAAACATGTTCGGCGGAGGTGGTGACGCACCACCTGTGGCATCTGTAGTTGCTTCAATGTTTGATGCGGCCAAACGTTTTATTATTCGGATGCAATGACGGTTAGTTCGAGGTTCTACGCCAATGTCATGAATCTCGATCCCTGTGGCCCGGAGGGCCGGGCGACAACGTTCAATTGCGCCTGAAAGACCTCGTGCACTTTTCGGCCACGCTGCAGGTGTAACCCCCGTAAGCTGCGTCAAAAGTTTCAGAAGGTCAGTCATCGAGCCGGCCCAGCTATCGTGCGATTGCATATAATCAATGATGATGGTGGCGACCGGACTGGCCTCAAGGGCGGCTGAGTGCGCGCCTGCCCGATTGGCCTCATACGCACGTAAAAAGGCCCCCTGCTCCCATGGCAGGGCGGGTTCGCACGCGACCACCCATTTTGCGAAGTCCGCCATGCGCGGCAACTTATTCAGTTTGGTGTTCGCCAAATTACGCAGGCCGCACGAAACGGCCGTCAACAGCGCCCCTAAGATGCCGGGATGGAGTTGCTTAACCCGGATATTTCATAGGTATTTTTATTGTGGGCCTTGCGCGCAGGCCTTGCACCCTGTAAAATGAAGGTGTTAACTAAGTTCCGTCATTTTGCAAGGAGG
>JAJXZA010000397.1 GCA_021780285.1 Planctomycetota bacterium | reverse complement strand
ACCGCATTGCAGCGGCGGGCGTTGGACCTTCTGGAGGTGTGCCCAGTACGGGGAAGCTGATTTTTGAACAATTCGCAATGCCTATGCGGGTGAAATGCGTTTTCTATATAAGGAACTTTGGACTAAAGGCAAGCACGACCAAGCCGTCGGTCGCCCATCTGCGGTTGTCTATCTCTAAGATTTGCTGCCAATCCAACTGGCCGGTTCTCCAGATGAATAACCCTGCATCGGTGGCTTTGAGCTTGATTGTACTTACCCACACCGCAAGCAGGAAGGGAAATGCCGCAAGCATGGCGACCGTTTCGGCGGCGAGTTGAACGCCCTGCACCTGCGATGAAGGTATCCAGTTTTTGATTTCGTTATTGTGGAAGATGCGGTCGAGGCGCAGCCTCTGGCTGGTGATTGCGCGCGCGTATCCTGGCCATGCGTTTAGCACTGAGCGCTCGCCAGAGGAAAGCTTCGGGTTACGCAGGTTAGCAGCTACGACGGCGTCTTCGATTTGGGGCAGCCGATGGTACCCGTCCCAGAGGTTCCATGCGGCAAAGGCCAGCATAGCGGCGAATATCAGCAGCGGGGTGATCCGCTGCCAGCTGGCGCGGTGGATTATCATTTGCATGTGGGCTGGTTCCTTTTTTACGGTCTGCGAGAGCCGTCGTTTGCGGCTCGGGTCGCTAAAATGGGCCATCCGGCGGCCGGGAACGGCCTCGTCGGTATCGTGCGCGGCCGAGGTTCGGCTCACTGATTTTGTTTTCACTCGCTACCCATTCTGCGCTCGATACGGGTTTTTGGGTCGGCGGCACCTGATCAGGGAGCCATCTATAACCAGCAACTTTTAGCGATAAGCAGCTTACCGAATAGCCGATAAAAATGGTAGCGCTTGCGTCGTGACGGTGGTGGCTTCGTCTTGTACTTGCGGCAGTCGGGGCGGATAATTGCCCGCAATGGGCGAACCGGGGTTGGCCGGTCGCGAATTGCAGGGATGTTTCTGAGGAAAAAATGCTGCGGGTGGCTTGGCTGATATCGGGTGATGAGAGCGAGGGTATTGGTCAGGCTATTCGCGGCTTGGCCCGCCGCGTGCGCGACTGTGGCACCCAGGTCGCGATTATCAGCATCGGCGATGGCCTTTTCTGCCGTGAACTTCAAGAGAGCGGTTTCAACGTTCGGATGCTTAATGCACGGCGGCTGCCGGGGCTCCGCGGCGGGTATGTTAGCAAGTTATGTCAGCTCGTTGGGCTATATGCTGCCAGCCGCAGTGCCAAGCGTGGTCTCGTAGATACCCTCCGGGATATACGGGCGGACGCGGTACATGTTTTGTGGCCGACGTTTTTGCCGCTCGCGGGGCCTGTGGCGGCGCAGCTTGGGATTTTATGCGTTTGGGAAATGCCAAATGTCCCGGGTCAGTACCCACTGGGCGTCAACCGGATGATCCTTCAGCGAGGTATGCACCGCTACGGGGTGTTGGCGATCGCCAACAGCCGGTTTTCGGCCGCGGCTATCGGTGAGAGGCCGGTGCGGCCGGTGGTGCTGTACCCCGGTGCCGATGAAGGGCGGTTTGACCCGGCGGTTGTTGAGCCGGTCGGCCGCGATGAAATTGGAATACCTGCTGACGCAATCGTTTTAGGCATATTTGGCCGCATTGTACCGCTGAAGGGGCAGCTATTGGTGCTGCAGGCGCTGGCGGATTTGAAGCATTTAGAGCCGGCGCTTCATTTGCTTTTGGTAGGTCCCCAGCGCGATGCCGGCTATGCAGCCGAGATCCGAGCGGCTGCTGCTGCGGCAGGCGTTAGCGACCGGCTGCATTCTGCTGGCAGCGTGTCGGATCCTGAGCGTTATTACGGTGCAGTGGATATCGCGGTCAACTCGCGTGTTGATGCGGAACCTTATGGCCTTTCGGTTGTCGAGGCGATGATGATGGGTAAGCCGGTGCTGGCGCATGCACTCGGCGGCCCGGCCGAGACGGTACTGGACGGAGTGACGGGTTGGCTTACGTCAGAGGCAACGCCAGCGGCCCTCAAGGTTGGCCTGGAGAGGGCGCTGAGTGATAGGCCGCGCTGGGCGGTGATGGGTGCTGCTGGAAGTGCACGCGCGAGGGAAGGCTTTTCGCTGGGGCACCAAGCTCGGCGGTACCAAGAATTACTTGAACAGGCACTCGGGCAGCGGGCGCAAGGCCGTCGGCGCGGGGAGGCGGCCGATGGCAAAGGGTAATTCCACTGCAGCGGGGACTCTATCGGCCAAGACTTCCCGTGGGTTCGCGTGGATGCTGGTGCAGACACTTGGCTCTAAGATCGCAGGCCTTGTAAGCCAAATATTCCTTGCACGGCTGCTCATGCCGAGAGACTATGGCCTGATTGCGATAGCGTACATTGCAGCCTCGGTACCAACGGTTTTGCGGCAGACCGGCCTGCTGCAGATACTGGTGCAAAAGGGGAGCCGGTTTGATCGCTGGGCGAGCGCCGCCTTTTGGATGGAAATTGCGACCAGCGGGGCGGCGGTATTGGTCATACTGGCAATCGCGCCCGTCGCTACCTGGGCGTACCACGCCCCACCACTTTTCGGCCTGCTGGCCACAATCTCAGCTTTTACGGCATTTAGCGCGCTGGGTACCGTGCCGACGGCCAAATTGAACCGCGACTTGCGTTTTCGCGAGTTGGCGCTTCTTGGGGCGGTGTTCAACCTTCTGGCTGCCGCCTTGAGCGTTGGATGCGCCTACCTTGGCCTTGGCGCTTATAGCTTCGTAATTCCGATGCCGGTATGCACTGTCCTGCGGGCGGCGGCCGCTTGGTGGCTCGCTCCTGTACGTGTTCATTGGAATCCGCAATTTCACCGGTGGCGTGCGATGGCGGCCGATAGCGGGCGGCTGATGGTGGTAGGCCTGTGCTACTTGGTGCAGATTCAAGCGGATAACTTAGCGCTTAGCATTTGGCACAGCAAAGCGACGGTGGGGCATTATTTTTTCGCAACCAATCTTTCCAGCCAGGTCGTCCAGATTCTGGCCCTCAATTTGGGCAACGTGCTGTTTCCGGTGTTAAGCACGCTAAAAGGGGACTTGCCGCGGCAGGTGGCTGCCTGCCTTCGGGCGTCGCGTGCTCTCGCGCTGGTTGGGATACCGATCTGTTTGGCGGAAGCGGTGTTGGCCCGTCCGGCCGTTCTTATGATATTTGGCGCAAAATGGCTGCCGGCTGTTGCGGTATTGCAGGTGGCAGCGCTGGCTGCGGCCATCAGGCTTGCAGGCTCGTCGAGCACCAACCTCCTGCAGGCCCAGGGGAGGTTTCACGCTGGCATGCTTTGGTCGGTGGCCTCGGCGGTGACTTTTACAGTGCTGGTTTTTGCCGGGTCTTTTTTTGGTGGGGCGGTGCTTGTGGCGGTCGGTGGCGCGTTGGGTGCCTTGTTGCTGGCGCCTGCGCAAATGCTTTCAGCCATAAAGCCCGGCGGCGGATGCGTACGCGACGTGGCCCGGTTGTATTTACCGCCGCTTCTTCTGTCGGCAATTTCTCTTGCACCGGTGGGGCTCCTGGAACTGCTGGTACCGTGGTTCGCTCGCCATTCGGCGGCAACGCTTGCGGTGGGCGTAACCAGTGCGCCTGCAATTTATCTGCCGTTGGCCTGGATATTCTGCCGCGAGGCTTTGGACGAGCTTGTACGGCACGTCGGGCCGCTGCAGCGAGCCCTGCGGCGCCTTGGGTTGAGCAGCTCGGTTGTCGGGGGCTGAGGCGGTGCGTTCGCACGGCTAAAGAGGTCGTGAGGTCGTCGGGCTTGGCCTCGTGACGTTTGACAATTGTCGCGGTGGTGCGAAAATGCGTGGACGGCAGGCTTGTGGCGTGCCCCGATTTTGCAGCGGCCTAAGTTGCTGACGGGTGCCGCCGCGATTGGAGTTTGGGCCATGGATCACCTGGCTGTACGTGGGGCGTGCCTTATATTCGCCGCGGTTTCCTTGGGTCCGCTCGTACTCTACTTGGTCGGGCGGATTAAAGATCCGTTCCATCCCCTTGTCTATTTAGGCGTGCTGGCGTTTGGTATAGCCGGCCTTAAACCGATGGTAAACCCCGGTCCAGCTCTCTATTTTGTGGCAGGCGGGGCGTTGGCGATTTTTGAGCTTATAGCAGCCCTGTCGGTGCTTTCCTTTTATTTCGGTTGGTATCGGCGGGGTGCCAGCCACCCTTTGGCGGGTGTGCCGCAATTGCCGCAGGCCGGGTGCCAGCCGTATTTCAGCGCGGTGCGTCTGCTTGGCTGCGGCTGGCTGATGGCCATGCTTGCGTTGGGTTCCTGGTTGGTTGTAATCCACAACGTGCACGCGAGCGGCTATATTACCGACTGGGGGTTCGTGGAGACGCCGGGGGCGGTGCTTCTCATTCAAGCTTGGCTGTTGGACCGCGACCTAATGCTACCAGCGATTCTAGGCCTCGGTGTCGACCTTTTTGGGTCACTCCGCCATGTCTACTCCCACGGCAGCCGGCACAGCGCCGCAATATTACTGATTGCGCTAGCGGTTCCTTTCATCTTCAAGGGTACCCGTCCAAAAAAACGTTGGGTGCTAAGCCTCGGGGCCATTGCGATTGTGGTGATGATGACGCTCGCGGCTACGCGGAAAATTATTGGTGAGGGGAAAGCTCCCAATCGGCTCGCGGCACTTTGGGTCGCGGGCCAGAGGTTCCTGCATGGGGGGCAGGATGACTACGGCCCTGGAAAGACCTTTGTTGTAGGAGCGATGGAGGTGCAGGTGGTGCGGCGGCAGCAGAACTGGAACTATGGTCGCGTGCTTGCGGATATGGGCGTGGTTTTTCTGCCGCACCAGTACTTTCCGAATAAGTATGACTGGGTAAGTCAGTGGGACGCGCCACATTTTGTCGCGTTGTTGCGCACTTATTTGGGGCTGACAAATAAGAAGTTGGCCTACGGCTGCGCCCCGACGGGTTTTGCTGATTCGTATGTGAATTTTTGGTGGCTGTTTCCGCTCTTGTGGTTTCTACTTGGATATTACGTGCACTATATATACACGGGGGCCATCTATAGCCGCCGTATTGACTTTCAGGGCTACCTGGCATGCTGCCTGATCATGCTGTTTTTGTTGGTCGGGCAAGATCTTGAGGCTGGGGGTTTCGAGGCTCTGTTTACCCTGCTTCCGACGTGGCTTGCCTACCGGTTCGCAAGGGAGTCGTGGAATTCGGCCGGGCATGCTCGACTGGTTGTCCCCCAGCCGCCAAATGCCAGGAGTATGGGCGGGTCTTTGCGCTATCAGATAAATGCTGCAGGCGGGGCCGTGTCACGGGAGGCAAGATGAAGGTACTGATGTCGCCCACACCCGCCCAACTGGAACGTTTGGAGGGCGCCAACCGGGATATCCCCCGATGGTTTGCCGCTCCCCTGGCGGCGGCTGCAGGAGGTAAATGTTGCTTCACTCGCTCGCTGCCGGCAATACTGATGGCAGGCAGGTCGGGCGGGCGGGTCGAGCCGGCGTTGGTATTCAATGTCGAATCCCTGGAGGCGACGCTTGCGCTTCTACCATTGCGACTGCGGTTGTGCTCTCTTTATCAGTGGCGTCCGCCGGAGCAACTGTCGGCAATCAAGCGTTTTATTTACCACAGGCTCCTGAAGAAAAGCACGGTTATCGCAACCTACAGCAAAATAACCCAGGCTGAGCTGGAGCGGCGTTTTGCTGGAAAGGCGGTCCGATGGATCGGTCTGTTTACCGACACCGAGTTTTTTGATCCGGCCAAATCTCAGTCAGCGCGGGAGCCATATTTGCTCTGCCCGGGCGACCATAGAAGGATCGAGCCCGTGGTCAGCTTTGTTGCTCGTGAGCTGCGCATGCGGGTTGTGCGTTTCTCGTCCGGCCCCGAGACGGCGAAGTTTTATGCCAAAAATCCGAATCCTTTTGTTGAGTGCTTATCGGGAATCCCATTTTCAAAGGTCCGGGATATTTATGGTTCGGCACGCGTTGTATTGAACGCGGCGGACGACCGCTTCTGGCCGATCGGGATAACGACATTCTGTGAGGCGTTGGCCATGAACAGGCCGGTTGTTACATCGGCAGGCCATTCTTGCTCCGGGTATGAGTTTGAGGATGGGTATAAGCCGTACCAGACTATCCAGAATTGTTTTGATCAAGAGGAGTGGCTTAAGGCCGTAAAAATTGCCTTGGCGAACACGGAGCCTTGGGCGAAAGGCCGGTCGCCCCGCGATTTGGCCCTGCGTTCCTGCTCATTCGATGCTACGATGACGGGTTGGAAGGCTATTTTAGAATTGCTTGACCGGTAGGGTCCGATGCGTAGATTGATTATTAAATGTGCATGGGCTGGCCGTAGGTTCTTCGGATCATGGATCCGCTGGGGCTGGTTTAAGCTGCTGCAGGGTAGCTATTTTGCCCATGTGGGCGCGGGAACTAAATTTTATGGAGGGATACGGTTTGGCTCGGTCAACGGGAATATATACATAGGCCGTCAATGTATGTTTGGAAATGATATTTTTTTCTCGGCGTCGCGGGGTTCGCAAATCAGGCTGGCGGACTGTTGCACGCTGAACACCGGTTGCCATCTGGTAGCCATTAAGGGGATTGATATCGGTCGTGGGACTATGATCGGCGAGTATGTTTCTATCCGCGACCAGAACCACGGCTTTGAAGATCCCTCCCGGCCGATGCAGCAACAGGGCTTTACCGGAAGGGAGATTGTGATCGGCCAAGACGTATGGGTTGGGCGCGGCGTATTCATAGGCCCGGGTGTTAAGATCGGTGACGGCTGCGTCATCGGCGCCAACAGCGTTGTTACGCACAGCCTCCCGCCGCAGTCAGTGGCCGTTGGTGCGCCGGCGCGAGTCATCAAGGTGAGGGGGGACCCAAAGCCCCCAGGGGAGACAGGCAATTGCCCCGCGAAGCCGCCGGAGCAATGAGCTTTGGTGCTGGTTGATTTTGGCGTGTTTTTCGGCTGGCGCATCCTACCCATTCTGGGTGCGGGTGGTAATCCAAAGCCAGCGTTGATCAGCACCACGATGTTCGCAGGCGGCGGCCAGCAGTTCGCCGTCGCTTAGCCTTGCCGCCTGGGGCAGCGCGTCCCTGAGCAACTGTATTTGGCGATCCGCAACGCCGATTTGTTGAATAATGTGGCTCTGGCTGAAGCGGCCCGTGATTTCATCGGCGGTTTGATCTGTGGTGCCTTGAGCGGTACGGTGACATTCGACCAGAATATCGGCGTTGCAGAGGCTGGGCGCGGCGTTGGGGTTGAGGAGATCCAACTCGGCACCCTCAATATCGCACACGAGCAGACTTGGGGGCGCCGCCAGGAGCGCGTTGAGTCGCGGGTGCTTGAGGGTTGATTGACAGCAGAGGTTCCGGATGCCGTTGATACGCGTTAATCGGCGGAGCGAAATTCTTGCAAAGGGGTCGGTGTCAAAGGCGTAAACCTTTGCTTTTGGAAACATTCGGGCTAGCCCGACGGCGTAGTAGCCCTCGGCCGCACCGACATCAACAATTGTGGCATACTGGCGCTTAAGAATTTCGGCCATTACCTCATGTAATTCCGCTTCGTAAGTGCCAAGCCATTTGGGGGTGATCGGTCCCCAAACGGTACGGTTAAAATATTTCATCCCCTCAAAGGGGCCATGGAGGACTCGAATATCGCCGTCGGGGTACAGCTTCGGCGCAAGCGCATCTTGCAAGGGCTTATAGCCTCGGCGGCATGCCCGCAAAAATCGCAGGCTCCTGGCAGCTTGAAGCAGCTCAGGCGAAACACGCCCCAACGCCGCTTGCAACGCTGTTTTGAGGTTCTTGTTCATCTTTTCCCCCGTTTTTGGGCCGCTCGGCGAGAACTTCACGGTGGCGGCTGTTGACTTGCAGAATTTAGCCCTGCACGTGCCAGCTCTTTCATTTTGAGCGCAATTTGATGTTCGTAGGCCATGAGAAAAAGGCAGAAGTGGAAGCCGGCCATGCCATCTAAAAAACCGAGTTTAAACACATACATGTAAAACCAGCGGAAAAGCCAGCGTGCCGGCAGCCTCGGCCACACAACCTCCTTAACCCAGCGGCGGCGCTCGATCGGGCCTCCAAAGGGCGATGCGGTAGCGTTGCCGCCCGTCTTGAGCGCAAGCAGCCGCATGTATTCTTTGGCCTCCAGCGTGCTGTAGTGGTTGTGCTTGGCTATGTAGTACTCCATGCCGCGGCGGTCGTTATGCTCCATTTCGCCTTTGAGGTAGGCGACCTTGCCGTCAACCTTCATGTGTTCGTGTACGTCGCGCTCTTCATAGCGGGCCTTGCCGTGGCGAAAGAAACGCAGGTTCCAGCTCGGGTAATAACCGCAGTGGCGTATGCGCTTGCCGAGGAAGATAAAAAAGCGGTTGACGTAAAAGCCGTTTTGTTCACAGGTGTTGGCATCAGATATGGCGGCGAGTTCGCTTGCGAGCGCGCCGGTGATAATCTCATCGGCATCGAGAATGAAGACCCAGGGCGTTTTGATGGGGAGGTTGTCGAGGCCCCAGTTCTTTTGCCGGGCGTAGCCAAGCCAGGGTTGATAGACAAATTGTGCACCGGCATCGCGGGCGATTTTTTCGGTGGCATCGGTCGAGCCGGAGTCAAGAACAAAGACCTGCTTGGCCCGGCCAACAGCGCTGGCGAGAGCAAACGGGAGGTTGACCTCTTCGTTTTTCGTAGGGATCATCACGGCGTAGTTTGCGGGTTCAGGCAAGTTGCGCCTCCGTATTGGGGGTACTGGCAAATGGGGGCCGCGGCTTTACCGGCCTTGCCGGGTTGCCGGCGACTATTGTCCAAGCCGGTACATCCTTAACGGCCACGGCGCAGGCCGCGACGATGGCGCCGGCCCCAACCGTTACGCCCGGGCCTACAAAGGCTTTGGCGCATATCCAGGCGTCATCGCCTATTGTTATCGGCTTGGTGACCAGTGGCATATCAACTCGCGTGTAATCGTGTGTGCCAGCACACAGGTATGCGTATTGGCTAAGCGATACTCTTTGGCCAATAACAATGCGGCCAAGGTTGTAGACCTCGCTGTGGTCGCCAAGACACGACAGATCGCCCATTTCCAGCAGCCACGGGTAATATACTTTGCTGGTGCGGCGGATGGTACAGCGGTGGCCGACTTTGGCGCCAAAGAGGCGCAGTAGAAAAGCTCGCCAGCGAGAGAATGTATGGAAACTGTAACGGTAGAGTGTATTTTGGAGGATGCTCCAAAACAGCCGACGTATTTTGGCACACGTGGGTACGGGCGAGATGTCGCGTGCGGCGGCCTGGTCGGTTGAACTGGGAGTAGGGTCGTTCGGTCCGTCCTGCATGGCGGCATACTACCGGGCTTTTCTTTTGTCCGTCAAGCCATTGCGGGGCTTGCCGGGGACCCATGCCTACTCGGCCGGGCGGCTCCGAGTCAAATTCTGGGATTAGCACTGGTTACCTAACCGGATCGGTTTTTCCAGCTTTTTTTTGGATTGTGTTGTGCATGGAGATACGCTGGTGCCAAATGACACCGCGCACGGCCGTTTTTAATATCCGCGGCAGCCTGATGCTGAAAGTTAGGTTGCACTCCTTTGATAGGTTCGAATTGTTGCGCGGCACCGGGGCTGGCGTACTGGTTGGAGGCTTCCTGTCGTTGATCACCGTACTGCTCGAGGGTGCGGCACCATGCTCGAAGGAAAAGTCGAGCGACTGCCCCGCCGTGTTAACCCGGGCTTGGCGCTGGGCCTTGGGGCGTGGTCGCGCTGGCGCGGCGTTTGACGGATTATGACGCGGTGCCTTAGCATTCGGTTCCTACGAGACATACGGCATCGGAAATTGGAGAAGTTATGGCTCTGCTAAGGACTTTCAAAAGCATTTATTACAGCATATTTCCGAAGCCCGTTCGTCGCTTTATCCACACGGTGTATCCATTCTCTTTAGTTTCGAAACATCTGAAAACGTGGCTGGTCATGCGGGCGCCGCATGACGAGGTGTACGACGCCCGATATTTTGAGGACGCAATTGACCCGGCTGCTACCGCGGCGGCGCCAATGATCGTTGCCAGCCTGATGCGCGAGCTTGGCCCAGCGAGCGTCGTTGATGTCGGTTGCGGGACGGGAGCCATTCTTTTGGAATTTCAAGCCCGTGGCGTGAAAGTTCTCGGGCTCGAAAGGGCTCCGGCCGCCATAGAGATTTTGAAAGGGCGGAAGATTGACTTTCTCCCGTTTGATGTTGAGCGCGACTGTACGATTCCCTTCAAGGCTGATTTGGTAATGAGCACGGAGGTAGCTGAGCATCTTCCGGAGGCTCTTGCAGATCGCTTTGTAGAATTATTATCGCGTATCTCCGATAAGCTTGCATTTACCGCCGCTACGCCCGGTCAGGGGGGAACCGACCATTTAAATGAGCAACCCGTGGAATACTGGATTGAAAAATTTGAACGAAAGGGCCTTATATTTCAGGAGGAGCTGACATTGCGTCTCCGAAATGAATGGCGACAAGCGGGAATCGCTCACTATTACGCAGAGAATTTAATCGTAATGATGCGGCCACCGGGGGCTGCAGTGTAGTATGGGGCCTGAGGCATGTACGCGGCTGCGGTCTGGTGAGCCAAATTGATGGGCACTGTGGGCCGTGATTTGTATAAAACCAATTTTGAGGAGACGCAATTGTTCCTGGCAACGATCGTCATTGCAACGAAAAACCGGAAAGAAATGCTGCGCGCGGCCATCGAGTCAAGTCTCGCTCAAAAAGGAGACATTGAGGTTGTCGTGATGGACGACGGATCCACTGATGGAAGTTTGGAGGTCGTTCGGTCGGAATTTCCATCGGTCGGCGTACAACGATCAGAGGAATCGCAAGGGTATATCCTCCAACGAAACCGAGGCGTGGAGTTGGCCCGGAGTAACCTTGTTGTGATGATTGACGACGACTGCACATTCGAGCACCCGGAGACAATACAGCAGGCGGTTGAGGATGCCATGCCGGAATTGGTTGGCGCCGTGGCGATTCCGTTTGTAAACATCCGGCGAGGTCCGGAAATGCGTAAGCGTGCCCCCAGCGACGAAGGTGTCTTTGTTACCTCCTCTTTTATAGGCTGCTCGCACCTTGTAAAGCGTGACATCTTTCTTCGGCTGGGGGGCTACTGGCCGCCGCTGAGGCATTATTGGGAGGAGGCGGATTACTGCTACCGACTTCTCGCGGCTGGCTATATTACGCGGCTTGGGCGCTCGCTGCCCATCACACACCATTACACCGATCTTGCCCGCGGCACGCGGAGGCAACGCTATTTTGCGGCCCGCAATACCTGCATGTTTGCGTGGCATAACGTTCCCTGGCCGTATTTTCCGCTTCACCTGATGGGGGTTACGCTGCGGGAGGTTCGAGCTGCCATGCGATTCGGCTTCCCGGGGGCAACTGCCTCCGGCGTGCTGCACGGTTGGCTCGATGGATTGCGCGAGAGGGCGGGTTGCAAGCCGCCGCCCTCAAAGGTGTACAGGCTGTTCCGCAGAATAAAGGCGTCTGATCCGGCGAACCTGGAGGCTTTTCTCGCAGAGCTCGATGGAATTAGGCGCAGCGCCGGTACCGAGCGTCTTTGATCAGTAGGGGCCTGGCGGAGGGCGAGGCCCCCAGCACCAGCGTCGTTGGTTGCAATTCGCTGCGTGCCGCAGGGCCGCGTGCGATCTTTAATAAGCGAGATTGCCCCTCCGATTTAGATGTTGCAATCGGCGGTGGTTGCCGTTGTCATTGCGTGCGAGACATTGCTATAGATGGTATCCACCCAAGACGGTAATTTGGGGTGCTGCGGCAGCAAGCCGCCGGGCCTGCTGCACGTCGCGGACATAAATTACATTATCATCATCTGGGCCTTTGGTTTGGGATTCAACGAGTTGCCGGTTTGTTGGGGTGAACAGACACGGCCTAAAGCCCGCGTCCGCCAGGAGCGTACGGATCGCCGGTTCATTGAACCCGTAGCGAGCGCCTCGACCGTTAAGTTCAGCGATGACCGCTCGCAAACTGGATTTTTGCAGTGTAGCGTTAGCGCCGGATAAAACGGCGCCTTCGTAGCCCTCAACGTCAATTTTAATGATGGTTGGGTTTTCGTTGCCCAATAATTCGTCCAGTGTGGTTACGGGTACGCTGATGGCGAGATTGTCTTCCTCGTGCGGTCCCAGCAGGTGGCTGGTTGTTTTGGATTCGCCTGAAAATCGCAGGGTACCTGGGGTGGCGCCGGCGGCTGCATTGACCGCCGTGACGCGTGATTCAATGCCGTTGACCTCAATGTTACGCTTGAGTCTTGCGAAGTTGGTGGGGTGCGGCTCCAGTGCAATTACCCTTGCCCCCACGGCAGCGCCTGCAAGCACGGTGTACGATCCCATATTGGCGCCGACATCCACAAATAGTTCTCCGGGGCGCAAGGCCATAAGAACAAAACCCATCTCCGCCGGCTCGTGGAGGCCGCAATAGATGTTGCCGGTAAGCCCGTGGTCGCCGCAGCGCACTGCGAGTTTGGAATTGTTGATCCAAGGGTAAATGAATTCGCCATGATGCAATCGGCTTATGGTCTGCCACCAAAAGAAGCGGCACAATGATCGCCACCTGGTGTGCTTGGCGATTGGGTGGTGCATGATAAATCGAACGGTGCCGAGCATTGCCATATTGTGATTCCGGCCATGTAGATAAGTCTCTCGGAGTTAGTATAGCCGGGGGTTCAAAATGTCGAAAGGGGTACACAGCGCGGGCTATGCCCGCAGCCCAACATCAGAGGCCAGATTTGCCGCAGAAGATTTTATTTACCGCGAAGCCACGAAGGCGCGAAGTTTATAAGTGGAACTTAATTAA
>JAJXZA010000361.1 GCA_021780285.1 Planctomycetota bacterium | reverse complement strand
AATTGCCGGATCGTGGCCGCCCAATTGAAACTGCACCGGAACATCGGACAGTTGAGCGATACTCGAAGTCAGCTTTTCCGCGGGTTCGGCATCCGTTACCACCACGCCACAGCCCTGCTGCGCCAGCCAGCGGCTCACGCCCACGCCGCCGCCAAACCTGCCAAGCCCCATTACCACCACCCGCCGCGGCAGCTCTAAGCCAGTCTTTTTAAACGCCGAGTTTAAGCTACTCATCAATGCAATATCCCACTGAAATCACGCCAGCCGTCCATATTATCGTAAAAGCTAAATCGTCCCGGTTTTTAGCACCCAAAGTCATCGCTGCCATGCGCACGATTTATTAGACACAAAGACCCGAAGACTCCAAGTACGACGCCAAGCATTCATCGCTACCTTTAATCCTCATCCCATTCATCACCAGACCTCAAATACATTTGCTCGTCCTACAAAGTCTTCGCGTCTTGGTGCCTTTGTGTTTAACCCTCGGCTTCAACATTCAGAGCAGCGCACCGGCCCCTACCATAATGCGGAATCGCGGCTTGGCGCACCACCCCTGCTACAAACCCAAGCCTTCGGCAATTTGCCGGCGGGTATCTATTGCGGCCTGCTCTACGGCGTGGCGCCAATCGCCCTCGGCAAGCGATTTATACTTTGCCTCTTTATGGGCAAATATAATTGAGCGGCTTGCGGCTATCAGTGCGCCAAATCCGCTGGTATCCAGAGCGTGTCGGCAGTCGGCAATGCTGCCGCCTTGAGCGCCGACGCCTGGTATTAAAAATACGCTCTGCGGGAGCGCCGCACGGAGTTCCTTAATTGCCTCGCCGGTTGTGGCGCCAACCACCGCTCCGATGTTGCTGTAGCCGCTTGCGCCTACGTTGCCCGCCCCCCATTGCCGCACCAGTTCGGCAATATGCAGGTACAGCGGCCGACCATCGCCGGTTGAAATCTGCTGCACTTCGCCGGCACTGGGATTGCTGGTTCGCACCAACACAAAAAGCCCCTTGCCTTGTGCGTCGGCCACTTCGCGAAAAGGCGCAATGCCATCCACGCCAAAATATGGATTTACGGTAATGGCATCCGGGCCAACCGCTCCGCCGCCATCAGCAAATTGCGGATTCGCGAGAACCGCCTGCGCATATTGGGCCGCGGTATGGCCAATATCCGCACGTTTGACATCGCCAATGACCAGCAGCCCCATGCTGGCAGCTTCCTGAATGAGCGATGAGTAAACCTCCCACCCTTCCTGCTGATAGCGCTCAAAATAAGCACTGTTTATCTTCACGCCTGCCACATGGGGCGCTGCCGCCTTTAGAACCCCCAGCGAAAACTGCAGCAGCGCATCTACCTGCTGGGCGCAGCTTGGACTATCACCATCCGATCGCCGCAGCACAGGTGGCAGATTTTCGTAAACCGGGTCAAGGCCAACAATTAGTGGCGTAGCTTTATTGCGCACCGCCGCCTGCATGCGGTCGGCAAAATGATGTTTCTTCAACTATACACCTGCTCAAGGGTAGTTTTTTCGCGGGCAAGTCCCGCACTCTGCCGGCGCTGCTGCGCAGCAGCTAAGCCTCCCACCAGAGTTGGGAAGATTGTAGGGACCATACGGCACACTCGGCAAGCAGCCTCATCGCAATCCAAGCCATTACTCAGATAGTATACCGGGATGAATGTAGCGTAATGCCGATTGACATAGTTGTTTCCTAACAATTTAACATAATATTATGGGACTATAACTGAAAATACACCCCCCGATAAAATCCGAAAGATTTCCTCTTGACAATCAATGCAATGTATGTAAACTAGGCTTTATGAAACAGTTGCATAAACTGTTTCTAATTGTGTTTCAGCCCTCGCCGTGTCTAACTTGCTTGTGGCCACGCATCGGCCCCCGGCACTGCGGTTCATAGCGAGGCCCTTAACGGTTTGGTGGTTTATGGCATCTATCCGAGAAATCGCACGCGAAGCTGGTGTGTCGCCTGCCACCGTTTCTCGCGCCATCAACAATAACCCCGCCGTTACACCCGCTATGCGCAGCAAAATTCTTTCAGTCGTCAACAGGTCTCGCTATATGCCTACCGTCTCGCGGCGCGAAACTACCAACATCGCATTTGCCTATACCGGCGAGCCTTCCCTCGGTTCGCCTTATGATGCCGCCCTCATGCTCGGCATGAGTGACCGCATGGAGCAATGCGGATTCGATTTAATGGTTATTGACCTGCAGCGGGCCCTGATGCCGCACGAAAGCTACAGTCAACTATTCATGCGAAAAGGCATTCGTGGATGCGTCCTGCGGACCACCACCCGCACCCGGCATGTATGCGAACAAATTGCCGCCGAGGGCTTTGCATCTATTGTGCTTGCCGACCGCTTCGACGACGCCCCTGTCAGCTACATTTACGCCGATTCTAAGAATGCCAGCCGCGATGCGGTTGAACACCTCCTGGGCCTCGGGCACAGGCGCATCGCCATCGCCCGAAACCTCGTGGACGACGCGGACCATGCAGACCGCTTTGCAGGCTATCGCGAAGCCCTCGCGGCACACAATATTGAATACGACGAGCGGCTCGATTTTCGCCTGCCTGCATCCCGTGATGGCGGAACACAACTCATCCGGCGAATCGCTGCCATGCCCCAGGCTCCCACAGCCGCATACATTACAGACCCGGAATCCGCAGCGGCAGCCATGGTTGAGGCGCATCGCATGGGCTGGCAGATACCCCGCGATTTATCTATTGTCGGCTTTGATGATGGAGAACTGCGTTACCTGACCTATCCGCATATGACGGCCGTGTGCCAGGATGCGCGTGAAATCGGCCGCGAGGCTTTTGAATGTCTGCAGCAGCTTATTGGCGATACCGGCAAGCATACATGCATCCAACGTTCGCTGCCAACCGTACTGGCGGTTCATGGCTCTACCGCGATCCCGCGCAGCGGCGGCCCTAAATGAAAATGTCTGCCGCAGCCGGCGTAGGCCGCGGCATAAACAATCTGGCTCGGAACAGATACTTTTTTTAAGGAGAACATCATGAAGACGAGCAAGTCCCATTCACTCACTTGGTTGGCGCTGGCTGCAGCCGGGGCTCTGGCGGTCGGCACCTCGACTGCCGCCAGCTTGGCGGCGACCATTACTTACTCAAGCAGCCAGCTAGTGTAGTGTCCCTAACGCCTCTTTACACTTGGCAACCTTTGCCAGAATTGTATCAGCATCCTTGGTCCAAGTAAATATTTTCGGGTTTGCGTTGTGC
>JAJXZA010000394.1 GCA_021780285.1 Planctomycetota bacterium | reverse complement strand
TGACGCATGAAACAGAAATATAGGTAAAGATGTTGGGGGGGGGCGGGAGAACTACGCGCTGAAGGCGTCCGATAGAAAAAAAACGCCGGAATGAACCCCGGCGGCCAGTGTTAGATCGCCCCCGGCTAAAACCTATGAAATATCCGGGCTAGGCAGCCTCATGGACATTCCCGACGCCAAGGCGGTACATTTCGGCTTTAGCCTGGCGGTGGGCCTCTCACCTGATGTGCGGACGCAATTTAGAATTCTGGTGCAGCCGCGTACGTTCAGTTCGCAGGTTAAATCTGGTCAGTATGGCAATGAACCGCTGAGCGTCATGGCCACCATGAGGCAATGGGCCGGCGGAAAAAAACATGCCAGCCTCCATGACCTGCACCAGCAGTTGATACAGCAAGCCGCACCGCTTGTTGAAGAGCGGCTTGTTAAACCCATTGTCATGCCCATTCGCGAAGCCATTGCCCGCCACAGATGAGCGACATGGGCTGAACGCCTCAATGCAGAGCTCCGGCAAGCCGCGCTTGCTCAGCTCATAAACTCAATTTCCTGCAGGCACAAATGGTAGCCGCTGCCCGGCGGATACGATGCAACTCTTACCGGAGTGAAATCGGCGCTGTAACACATCCAGGCACCCCGGCCGCTGCTTGATATAAACTTACTCGGAAAATTAACGAAATACCCCTGCTGACCAAAATGCCGCAGGTATGTCACGAGTTTCCACGGTCCCCAGGGCTGCGAAGATTCCAGAACAATGGTGTTCATCTTGCGCGTGGATGGCCAGCCATCGGCTATACATAAAACATACTTTTTAAGGCCGGGCACATACGTCATCGCACTGTTGCCGAGGTGATTTTGCCATTCGAGCATGGGCTTCAGGTGCGAGAAATGCCGCGACCACACGGGACGATTGCGGCTGTCGTAGCCGGCAAAGAATTCGTATTGCGATGCGTCGTTAATGGTTTCGGGGGTTGGCTTTACGCGGGCCAAATACACGGCGTCACCGCTGAGCCAACTTACCGCGCCCATGCGTGGATGCGGAATGCCTGGCGCACGGCCGTGGCCCACCATATACGCCATGCCGTCGGGTGAATGCTGCATATTTTTGCCGAAATCAACCACATGGAGCACGCTGAACTTGGCCAAGGGCAATCCGGGAATCATCTCAAATAATGCACTACCAGGGGCATTACCAAGAAACTGCTTTACCGTGGTACGGGTTTTGGCGAGCTTATGAAGCGCCGGCCCGCAGTTTCCAACGTCCTGCACAAACAGCGGGTCCCAAGGCGTGTGGGGGCACGGGGTCCAGGTTTTGCCCAAGTCGCGGGAATATTCAAACCCCACAAATGGACCCAGCCACGCCCAGTTGCAGCCCATGCCTTTATATGTCCGCCAAAGAATATCAAGACAATACGTTCCGGTGTACCATACTCCATCGTGAACCAGATTTGCACACGGATAGCGACCGCCCCAAGGTGCTGCCGACGCTTTATACAACCCCAACGCCTCAACTTTAAGATTCATGGGATTATCGCCGCGAATGCAAGCCAACCCCGAATCGGCACGAGGGCCTAAGCCACAGTTGACGTGAACACTGCCGCCTCCTGGCAGCGGCGCATTGCCATCGGCAAATGGACTGTACAAGTTGCCATCCGACGCCCATGACGGGTACCAAGTGTCGGCATTGGCATATTGATGATGCTGACCCGTAAATCGCAGCCCCGTCATCGTTGTTGAAGGTGCAAAAGGGCAGCCGGCAGGCGGCTGCGACGGCCACACGCCCGGATACGCCGGCAGGCTATCTTTACCTTGTGCAAGGCTCCATGGCACACTAGCCGCGGCTACTGCGACACCGGCTTTAAGAAAATTGCGACGACTTGTCATGTCATGAACTCCAAATAATATTTGAACTTTCCTGTTGCGTTCACCTCGTTGATCTGCAGGCAGCATAGCGGTTCCGCCAGAACGCCTGCTAATGCAAACTGCATGAAGATACTGGCAAGCAAACTCCAAAGATTGATATATTTCCCAATGCGATAAATGGTGGCATAAGTGATGTCTATTTGCTGCCGCATTGAAGCCTCATCGAACATTGCCGACAAAGTGAAAAATGCACTGAGCTTAGCATACCTGCATCTCCGCAGGATCGTCAATGCTAAAACCCGACACATTCCATGGATGCGATGACTCTTGCCCATGCTTAATATTCGCGCACTGATGCTCTGTCCCAGTAATCCCAAGATTGCCCAGCAGGCTTCTCCCACATACCGTCCGCACGCGAGCAAGGCGATGGGATCAATTCGTTTTACTGCCCGTACCCGAAGATTGCGTCACGAACAAACGCTTGAGAATATCATCTGCCGCAAGTTGTTCACCGCTTAATGCCATGGCCAGCAACTCGCCGCCGAGAATATCAGGCGCAATAATGATGTCAGGCGTGACGCGCCTCACCCGTGTGAGATTTTTGCTGTTTTTTACCGCAGCAACTGTTTTGGCCATTCCGCCGACCTCTTTGGCGGCCAGCACAATAAATGCATTTTCGCTGTCGTCGGCACGCAGCGCCAAAACAGCCAGAGCGTCCGCGGCGCCGGCGCTTCGCAGCACCTCAACATCCGATGCATCGCCCACCACAAGGTCCCCGGCATCCATCCACATGGCCTCAGGCTGCTGCGGAACAATAACGGTTACCGGCATGCGACGCGACTTTAGCTCACGATACGTGTTATGAGCCAGGGCGTTGTCGCCCACAATAATGTAGTGATCTTTTTTCACGGCCTGTTTCTCTCCTGAAAGCAGTTTGCCAATGCGACTGTTCACCAACGGCACAATAACCGCCGACAGCGAGGTTGCAAACACCGTAATGCCCAGCACAATCACCGAAACAACAAAAAGACGCGCATCATCGCTTTTGGGCACAATGTCGCCGTAGCCAACGGTTGAAAGCGTCACCGCCGAAAAATAAAGTGCGGTGGTAAGCGTTTTCACTGGCGGCGAAAACCCCTTACCCAGAATAAATGTACCTAAAACAGCATAGCCCAGCAGCAGCAGAATGCTTATGACCGAAAACATCGTGCCGGCGGCAACGCTGGAACGCGCAAAGCCACGATGAAAGTACAGCAGCCCCACCATCAAAACCAGATTGTAGGCGGCCAAAAAACTCCAGCGCATGCCCGTTCGGTGCAGCACCAATGCCAGCGCCGCCGACGAGAGCAGCAATGCCACCACCCAGGCAAAACGCGACTGTATCGCCAAA
>JAJXZA010000024.1 GCA_021780285.1 Planctomycetota bacterium | reverse complement strand
TCACCATAGCCCAAAGCAAAAAAGGATGCCGGCGGTTGACGTGTGCTCTTGGGATTGTGCAAATGGCTTTGCGTCATGGAATAAATAAGTATACCAATTGATGTGCCGCAACGCGCGTGCGCTGCAGTGCACGCCAGTAACATCTTGTCTTTTCAGCAAGAATTGCGCCATCTGGTGCAGCAGCCCCCGTCGCGGCAGCGAAGCGATCGCACCTCACAAGCTCAAGCGCCCCGATGCTATACCGCTCACTTGCTCAATTCTCTCCTGCTCTCGCGGCCTGCAGGCCGCGCTGCCCCGGCCATTTTGCAGCATCGGCGGGTTTGCCCGATATTTGCCTCACTGGTAACATGACGCCTTGGCTGGTTTTTGGAGCGGGCATGCAGTTATCCAAGCGCACGCAATATGGCATACGGGCAATGGTTTGTCTGGCCGAGTCTTATGCCCGCGGCTACCTGCAAACGCGCGAGCTTGCCTCCCGTGAGGGGTTGCCGACGAAATTTCTGGAGTCTATTTTATCGGCGCTGACGCGCGGTAAGTTTTTGACGTCGCGCATCGGCGCCACGGGCGGCTATCGGCTGGCGCGGCCCGCGAAAGATATTCTCGTGGGGGAAATTATCAGTCGCCTTGAGGGTAAAAAGCTTTTGCAGGAGGCGGATGGTCCGCCTGACGAGCTGCGCCCCGGCGAACTGGCCGTTTACATTCTGCAGGAAGAATTGTCCAATGCCATAGGAGGCGTGCTGAACACCATTACGCTGGCGCAACTGGCCGAAAAAGTCGGCCAGAAGAGCCGAGGTGGGCAGATGTTTTATATATGACACAGCTACCTGACAATAACAATCCATTAAAAGAACCCGCCGCGCCCGCAACCGCCGGCCCGGATACTCGCAAGCGCAGCAGCGGCTGGCTGTCGCAGCATCTTAAGTCGGTGTTTATCGGCGGCCTGCTGGCGCTGATTCCGCTGTTTGTAACCATCTATATACTGCGACTGCTGTTCCTGGCGGCGACCGGCTTTTTCTATCCGACCGTGCAAGATTGGCTGGGCAATGTGCAGGTGCAGCACTGGACGCATATTCATAACGCCACGGCCATCGCGGTAATGGCAGCGTTTGTATCGCTGCTGGTGTTTTTGGGCGTTGTGTATCTAATCGGCGTGCTGGGGTCGTTTGTCATCGGACGGCAACTCCTCAACGCCTTTGACCACTTTGTCGAAAACCTGCCGCTGCTTAAAGGCATCTACAGCACCACCAAGCAGGTGATAGGTTCGTTTCGCAAGGAAGGCTCCAAGGGATACGAGCGCGTGGTGCTGGTAGAGTTTCCACGCGTTGGCATCTGGACGATTGCTTTTGTCACCAACACCGTCACCGATAGCTGCTGCGGCAAGCGGTATTTAACCGTGTTTATACCCATGACGCCCAACCCCACGAGCGGATTTTTTCAATTTGTGCCCGAGGAGGATGTCCGTAATACCGATTGGACCAAAGAGCAGGCAATTACCATCGTCCTAAGCGGCGGCCTGATGGCGCCGGCTGAAATGAACTTCGGCCCGGCGGGCAAAGTCAGCAAGGCCGGCGCTGCAACTATCGAGCCGGCTGGGCCGGTGCCTGGCGCGCAGGCAGCGTCGCAACAACCCGGAGCCTAGTGCTACGCCCTTGCCACCGGCGACCGCACCGGCAATAAACACCGGGCAGTCTCAAAATTGGAGCTTCTGTGAAGGTACAACCCGCTATTCCGGGCGTAAACGGTCTGCTGTACGGCGGCGATTACAACCCCGAACAATGGCTGCACGTTCCTGATATTCTGCGGGAAGACTTGCGCCTCATGAAGTTGGCGCATATCAACACCGTCACAGTCGGTGTTTTCGCGTGGGCCAGCCTTGAACCGCAGCAAGACCAGTTCACCTTTGACTGGCTCGACCGCGTACTCGACGGGCTGGAAAAAAACGGGCAGAAAGTGATTCTGGCCACGCCCAGCGGAGCCAAACCCAACTGGCTCGCCCTCAAATACCCCGAAGTGCGCCGCTGCACGGCCGATGGCACACGCGAGCCGCAGCAGGGGCGGCACAACCATTGTATGACTTCGCCGGTGTACCGCAGCCGCGTTGCGATCATCAACACCAAACTTGCCGAACGCTACGCCAAACATCCGGCATTAATTCTCTGGCATATTTCAAACGAGTTCGGAGGCTACTGTTACTGTCCGTTGTGCATGGCCGCGTTTCGACGCTGGCTCGAGGCACGCTATCACACCGTTGAAAACATGAATCAGGCCTTCTGGTCGAAGTTTTGGAGCCATGCGTTCGGCAGTTTTGACGAAGTAACCGTCATAGATAAAAGCATTCATGGCCTCGAGCTTGATTGGAAACGCTTTATGACCGAACAGGTCATGTCGTTTATAGAAGTTGAGAAGGCTCCGCTTAAAAACTTTACGCCGCACCTGCCGGTTACCACCAACTTCATGGGCCTCTACGATGCCTACGATTACCCTCAAATGGCCCAAACACTCGATGTGGTAAGCTGGGACGCTTACCCGCACTGGCATGACGGCACCCCTGAGTGGCGCACGGGCTGCCAAACAGCTTTTACCCATGATCTCTATCGGTGCATGAAGCCTGATCGCGCATGGCTGCTTATGGAAAGCACCCCCAGCAATACCAACTGGGCTCCCATCAGCCGGCCCAAACGGCCGGGCGTATTGCGGCTCTCCGGCCTGCAGGCGATAGCACACGGGGCAGATTCGGTGCTTTACTTCCAATTCCGCAAGAGCCGCGGGTCCTACGAAAAGTTCCATGGAGCCGTGGTGGACCACGTCGGTCACGAGCATACGCGCGTGTTTCAAGAAGCGGCCGCTTTCGGCGCCGAGCTTGCCAGGCTCAAATCGGTTGTGGGTGGTGGAACAACCTCCCAGGTAGCGCTGCTTTACGACTGGCCCAACGTCTGGGCCATAGCGCAGGCTGCCGGGCCGAGGAATATGGGTAAAGATTATGCCGCAACGTGCCTTGCCCACTACGAGCCTTTTTGGCTCTCTGGCATTGCGGTGGATGTGATCGAATCAACACGCGATTTTTCGGGTTACAAATTAGTAGTCGCCCCCATGCTTTATATGCTGCGGCCGGGCGTGGCCTCGCGGCTCCAGACTTTTGTAGCGGCGGGTGGCACGCTGGTGGTGACCTATATGAGCGGTATTGCCGATGAAAACGATCTATGCTTTTTGGGTGGCTGGCCCGGTCCGTTAAAAGAATTGCTCGGCATTTGGGTGC
>JAJXZA010000118.1 GCA_021780285.1 Planctomycetota bacterium | reverse complement strand
CCGCGGCCACGAGTTGTTGGTCTGCTTTACTCATGGCCGAGAGTAGAACATATTCGGCGCGAAAGCGCCATTAAGATTGTGTTAACATTGTGTTGCTGTAGCGTTAACATATTCCGGACAGTATTGGCGAGGACGCCCGCGCTCCCGGGCGGGCCATGGAATGGGCGAAATATTTCACGCGGTCTGGCATTTGCAGGTAATACGCCTACAACACCTCAGTTCAGCTTCCGCCAGAAGGCCCAACTGCTCCAGAGCAGCGTGACGGCGGCGATGAGCGTGAGCGGCCAAAGCTGCGGCCAGATGCCGCGCAGGCCGTACGCCTGCAGGTATACCTCGTGAATAAGGGTGACGGCATAGCGCAAGGGGTCAATCAGCGTGATGTGCTGCACCAATGGCGGCATCGAGGTGATGGGGGTTGTCAGGCCCGAAAGAATTGCAAACGGCACCATAAACAAGAAGGTGCCGAGCATGGCCTGCTGCATCGTGGCGGTAAAGGTTGAGACAAACAGGCCCACGCCTATGGATGCCAGCAGAAATATTCCAAGCCCCAGGTATAAAACTCCGTAAGAACCCGCAAAGGGAATGTCGAACCAAAAGCGCGCCACCAGCAGCGCCGCCGTCGCCTGGCCCAGGCCGATGAGCAGCGTGGGCACGCACTTGCCTATGATAATTTCGAGCGGGCCCATGGGCGTTACCAGCAGTTGATCGAGCGTGCCTTGCTCGCGATCGCGCGCCACCGACATGGCGGTGAGCAAAATCATCTGCAGCAGCGTGAGCAGGCCGATGAGGCCGGGCACAATGTCCCAACGCGATTCGAACTCGGGGTTGTACCAGGCGCGCACCACCGCATCTACGGGAGCGGCAGGCAAATGGTTGGCCGCGCGCCATTGGTTGTTAAACGCACTGATGATGCTGGTGAGGTAAATAAGCGCAGTGCCGGCCGTGTTGGAGTTGCGGCCATCCACAATAACTTCAACGCGGGCAGTGCCGCGGTTGGTGAGGTTGCGCTGAAAATCCTCGGGTATTTCGAGCACCATCATGACTTTTTTGCTGTCAAGCCAGCGGCGGACCGCCTGCGGGCCGGAAACGTCGCCGGCGTACAAAAATGCACTTGAGGCCCGCACATCGGCAATAAGCTGTGCGGCTGCGGGACCGCGGTCCTGGTCCCACACGGCAAAGCGGGCCTGATGCAGATCAAACGAGGCGGCATAGCCAAACACAAACATCTGCAGCAACGGCGGAACAATAATGGTCATGCGGGCGCGCGGCTCCTTAAAGACCGTTGCCAGCTCTTTGAAAACCAGGGCAATAATGCGCAGCAGCACGTTCACGTTATAAAAGCCTCTTACGGGTTTTGGCGCGGGTTAGCGCCAGCAGCACCACAGCCATGACGAGCAGCACAGCGCCGTTGGGCAAAAGCACCGCCCACACATCGCCGGCGAGAAATATTGTCTGCAGAACCGCCACATAGTATCGGGCCGGCACCACAAAGGTAACGGCCTGAATAAACGGCGGCATGCTGCGCAAATCAAAGATAAAACCGGACAAAATAAAGGCCGGCAGAAATGTCACCAGCATGGCCACCTGTATGGCTACGAACTGATTTTTGGCAACCGTCGAAATAAGCAGCCCCAGCGCCAAAGCCACCAGCAGGTACAGCCCGGAGGCGACCGCGAGCACCCAGACAGAGCCAACCAGCGGCACCTTAAACAGCACCGTAGCGCTGAAAATGCACAGTGCCAGGCCAATCATGCCCAGCATAAAATAGGGAATGGTTTTGCCGAGCAGAATCTCGCCGGCACGCACCGGCGTAACAAAAAGCGACTCCATGGTGCCGCGCTCCCATTCGCGTGAAACCACCAGCGCAGTCATCAGCGCGCCGATTAAGGTCATCACCAGCACAATAACGCCGGGCACCAGAAACAGCCGGCTGCGCATGGCCTCGTTAAACCACACGCGGCTTTCAACAGTTGCCCCCGGCTGCCACACCACACCGAGGCGTCCAGCCTGCTGCTGCGACCATTGCTGAATAACGCTGGCAGCGTAACCTTGAATAAGCCGGTCGCGGTTTACCTCGGCTCCCTGCACCAAAACGGCGACGCGGGCGCGGCGGGCCTGAAAATCGCGGGAAAATCCGTGGCGAATCCAGACGATGCCGAGCACCCGCCGCTGCTGCAGGAGAATCTCGGCGGCATGGAGCGTGGGAACGGTTTGCGGGTCAAAATAGCGCGTCAGGCGAAAGCTGCCCGCGAGGCTCGTGGCTGCCGGTGAAGAGCCTTCCACCACCAGCGCAATGGGCACCTGCTTAATATCGAGCGAGAGGCCGTAGCCAAAGAGCAGAATCAGCACAATGGGCAGCACAATCGAGATAGCAATGCTGCTTGGGTCGCGCAGTATCTGCATGCCTTCCTTGTAAACCAGCGCGAGGACGCGCCGCAAAGAAGCGAATGCCGGCGGAGGTGAATAGGGCATCGGAGCGCTCATGCTTTGCCTCCGCCAGCAACTGCGGAAGCTTCGACGATGGCGATAAAGGCATCTTCCATGGTGGGCGGCTGGGAGTCTTTGGCCAGGGCATGCTGGCGCACTTCCGCAGGCGAACCTTGGGCCAAAATGCGCCCGTTGTTAAGGATGAGCAGCCGATCGCAATATTCGGCTTCTTCCATAAAGTGGGTGGTGACGACAACGGTAACGCCGCCTTCGGCCAAAGTGTTGATGCGCTGCCAAAACTCGCGCCTCGCCAGCGGGTCTACGCCAGAGGTAGGCTCATCGAGAAAGAGCAATTCAGGCTCGTGCAGCAAGGCGCAGGCCATGGCGAGCCGCTGTTTGTAGCCGCCCGGCGCTGCGCCGCTGAGGGTTTGGAGGTAGTCGCCAAGCTCAAACTCTTCGATGGCCCAGGCCAGCCGCGCACGGCGTTTTGCACTGTGCAGGCCATAGGCGCTGGCGAAGAAGGCGAGATTTTGGGCCATGGTAAGGTGGCCATAGAGCGAAAACTTTTGGGCGACATAACCGAGGCGCTGGCGGGCTGCTGAGCCGGCGCGGCGCGCATCAACCCCAGCGACACGCAGCGTGCCTGAAGTGGGCGGCAGCAAGCCGCAGAGCATGCGAAACGTCGTGCTTTTGCCGGCACCATTGGGGCCAAGCAATCCGAATATTTCGCGGCGGCGGACGGTAAAGGTTACATGGTTGACCGCGATAAACTCACCAAAGCGGCGGACAAGATCGTGTACTTCGACGACGGGTTCCTCGCTGCCGGGAGAGTTGTTGGGACGGGCATTGCCAATGCTTTCGGCCAAGATTTGGTTTGCGGGAGCTCTTTGCCCACGGACAGCGGCAGATGCAGCGCTGCTCTGATTTTGAGGCAGCGTGATCATAAAGCCATCTTCAAACCGCGGGGCCGCCGGCTGCGGCATCAAACCGGCCAGCGGGTTTGCGTCTGCGGAACTTGGGGCTGTTACACAGCGCACCTGGCCGCCTTCGGGTACGGCGTCCACCAGCCCCGGCTGATTCATAAGGCGCGACTGCATATAGCGCGGCGTTTGGCCGACGGGCGGGCTGATGCGGAATACCCGGCCTGCGGCAAGCTCGCGCATGGCGTGGGGCGGGCCGGCGCTGATCACGCGCCCCTCATAGAGCACCAGAGCGGCGTCGCAGCGCTCGGCTTCGTCGAGGTATGGAGTGCTCATGACAACGGTAAGGCCGCTTTCGCCCACGAGGCGAGCGATTATTTCCCACAATTCGCGGCGCGAGACGGGGTCTACGCCTACGGTTGGCTCATCGAGCACCAAAAGCTCGGGCGTGCGAACCAGGGTGCACGCGAGGCCGAGCTTTTGCTTCATGCCGCCGCTGAGTCGCCCGGCGAGGCGATGCATAAATGGGGCGAGCGCGGTCATTTTCATCAGGGGTTCGTACACTGCCTGGCGCCGGCGGGCCGGAACACCATGAAGATTGGCATAGAGGTTGAGATTTTCTTCGACGGTAAGGTCTTCGTACAGGCCGAAACGCTGGGGCATATATCCCACCATGGCCTGGACCGCGGATGGATTTTTGCACACATCCACGCCGGCCACCTCAATAGAGCCTTGGTCGGGCGTGATTAAGGCAGTAATCATACGGAGCAGGGTGGTTTTTCCGGCTCCATCAGGGCCAACCAGCGCTGTGACGGTTCCAGGCTGGGCTGCAAGCGAAATATCCACCACGGCGCGCAGCACAGAACCATTTTTGCGGCGAAACGACCGGTGCACATTGGCACACCGCAGCTTGGCAGTTGATGCATCGGCCATGGTCACGGTTGGGTATCCCCATGTTTGGCGGACGGTTGCGACGCGGCGGCACTGGACGCAGATTGTTTCAGGTGCAAGGCCACCGTGGCCGGCATACCCAAACGCAGTTGGTCATGCGGATCGTGGACAAACACCCGAACCTGGTAGACCAAGTCGGTTCGCAGAACGGTGGTTTCAACGGTTTTGGGAGTAAACTCGGCGGTTGGCGAAATAAAACCAATCCAGCCTTTAAAGATGTGATGCGGAAAGCTGTCAACTTGAATAGCGGCTTTGTCTCCGAGGCGTATGCGGCCCAGGTCGGGTTCGGCAACGTAGGCGCGAACCCATTTGGGGTTTTCGATGGCGATGGAAAATACTGGAGCTGCCGGCGAGGCCATATCGCCGGGTTCCAGCAGGCGCTCGCGCACAATGCCATCCACCGGGCTGTAGAGTTTGGCGTCGGCAAGGCGCTGGCGGGCCAGTGCGAGGTTGGCCTGATCGGCCTTGAGTTGAGCCTGGGCCTGGCGAATGTCTTCGATGCGCGGTCCGAGCACGGCGAGCCGCCATGATTTTTGGGCGGCGATCATTTTGTAATGGGCCACCTTGAGTGCGGCAGCGGCATCGTCCACTTTCTGACTCGTGACATCGCCGGTATGCAATAGTTTGCGATAACGGTCGTAAAGCGTCTGGGCGTTGACGGCATCCGCCTTGGCCGCGAGTAATTGGGCGCGGGCGGCGGCGATTTCCTGCGGGCGAGAGCCGGCCTTTAAGCGATCCACCACTTGCTGCTGCGCGGCCAACTCGGCCGCCGCCTGCTCCAATGCGGGCTTGAGCCGACTGGTATCGAGCGTGGCGAGCAGCTCGCCGGCGTGCACATGGTCGCCCTCCTGAACGATTTCAGTATTGATACGCTCGGAGTTATTAAAAGCGAGGTCTACCTGGCGTGTATCAACATTGCCATACAGGAGCAGAATATGCTTGTTGGCCGGCGGCTTACGAAAGTAAAAGAACCAAATGGCCGTGCCCGCCGCCACCAGCAGCAGCAATATTAAAATCCGCAGCAATCGCTTCTTCATAAAGTCACCTATTTATCCACAAGTATACAGGCACCCTGATTTTCTTCCTTGACCTTGTCATTCATTGCGTTGCGGGCGGCAAATCGCGGCCCTTACCCCGCGAGCTGCCCGATTGGTTTAACGGCATATATCTTAACAGAAGCTGCGTAATCGTTGAGGTCGTAGCGGCAAAGCAGTTCGGCCAAATCTGCATGGAGCGGCTTGGTTCCTTTTGACGAGTCGCAGCAGCCCGATGACGCCACATTCAGCCGGGTGCTTAAGCTGGCGCTGTCCGCTGGCTGCTGGGCTGTCGGCACGGAGCCGTCGGTAACGCAGCACGCAGCAGCGCCCTGCACCTTGGAATAGGCATTTAAATCAGCCCCGCTGTTGATGATGCGTATATCGGCAAAGCCGGCGTCCGCCAAGTGTTCGTAATACGTTTCGAACATGACAGCTCCGGCAATGCAAGCTGAATAGGCGCTGACGTTGTCGGCCAGCTCGGAGGGCAATGGATTTTGCAGGGCAATGTCGCTGATGGCAACGCGCCCGCCGGGCCTGAGAATGCGAAATATTTCGCGGAGCACCGCGGGCTTATCGGGCGCGAGATTAATCACGCAGTTGGAAATGACACAATCGGCCGTACCGGCAGGCAGCGTGGTGGCGTCAATGGTTGCCAGAATAAACTGCACGTTTTCATACGGTCGGCCCTGGGGGCCTTTTTCGGCGTTGCGCCGGGCGCGATCAATCATGCTGGCGGTCATGTCTATGCCGATGGCTTTGCCTGCGGGGCCGACTCTGGCGGCCGCCAAAAACACGTCCATGCCGCCGCCGCAGCCTAAGTCTACAACCACTTCGCCGGGCTTAAGTGAGGCCAAGGCTGTGGGATTGCCGCACGAAAGCCCCATGTTGGCCTCTGCGGGAATTGCGGCGAGTTCGGCGCTGCTGTAACCAAAGGATTCGGCTACGGCGCGCACGCCCGCGTCAGCGCTGGACAGGTTTGACTCGGCGACGGCGGCATAGCTCTGCTGAACTCGTTTGAGGATATCCTCTTGCATGATTATGACCCCTTATTAGCCAGCCCATGCTCTGGGCTGTTCGTTTACACCGCCAGCGAACTGCAACCCGGCGCAGCCGACCCGGAGGCCGGACAGCATTGCGCGTTGGGCACAACACCGGCCCGCATCTCGTACCAATGACGCGTGCGGTTTACGACCGCGACCGCCGAGAGCATGACTGGGACTTCGACCAATACACCCACGACGGTGGCTAGGGCCGCACCAGACTTAAAACCGAAGAGAGCGATGGCGGTTGCCACGGCCAATTCAAAAAAGTTGCTGGCGCCAATAAGCGCTGAAGGCCCGGCTATACAGTGGCTGGACCGTACCAGACGATTGAGCAGATAGGCCGCTGTGGCATTGAAGTACACCTGGATCAAAATGGGAACGGCCAGCAGCACAATCACCAGCGGCTGGTGCACGATGCGGCCACCCTGAAAGCCAAACAGCAGCACCAGCATGGCCAGCAGCGCGCCAAGGGCCACCGGATGCAGGCCGGCGACGAATCGCTGTAACCGGGCGGCTCCATCGGCCCCGCGCAGCAGCAACCGCCGCAGCACGTTGGCAATCAGCAGCGGCACAACAATATACAAAAGAACCGAAAGCAGCAGCGTAGACCACGGCACGGTGATGGAGCTGAGGCCCAAGAGCAGCCCGACGATAGGGGCGAAGAGAAAAATCATCAGTACATCGTTGAGCGCCACCTGCGAAAGCGTAAAGGCCGGCTCGCCGCGGGTGAGCAAACTCCATACAAATACCATGGCGGTACAGGGTGCGGCGGCAAGAATGATCAGCCCGGCAATGTAGCTGTTAATTTGATCGGCCGGAAGCCAGCGGCGAAACAGCACGCCAATAAACAGCCACCCCAACAGCGCCATGGAAAACGGTTTGATGCCCCAGTTAATAAATAACGTTACGGCCATGCCGCGCCAATGCCGCCGTGCGCCGGCGATAGCTTTGAGGTCTATCTTCAGCAGCATGGGAATGATCATGATCCATATAAGCACTGCAACAGGCAAATTGACTTGTGCAAACTGCATGGAGCCTACGACATGAAAGAAGCCCGGCAGCAGTTGCCCCAGCCCAATGCCTGCAGCAATGCACAAGAACACCCAGAGGGTCAAAAAGCGTTCAAAAAGGCCCATCGGCGAGCCAGCGGCGGTTTTGGCTATGGTTTCGCACTGTACTGACATAAAACAATCCTTTATGAGGTTTTGACGGTGGCAGCCGACGCTTTTGCCTGCGCCGCCGGCAAGCCGGTGGCGGGTATCATCTGCCGGAGACCTTGCGCACCGGATGGCTCGGTGGCAAACCAGGGAGTCACGGCAATACGTGGAGCCAGGTCATGGGCGACATGTTCTATTTTGTAGCATTCGGCCAAGGCCCGGGCGGCAAGCAGCGGGTCATGCGGGCGGGCGGCGAGCAGGCTGGCATTCACCACCCAAGCGAACGGATTGATGCCAGCACGATTCAGATCAGCCTGTAATTCGGCGGCTTCGAGAATGGGAGTTGTTTCAGGCAGGGTTACGAGGATGGTTCTGGTGTGAGCAGAGTTCTGCAACTTCATCAGGGCGGTGTTGGCCTGCATTTGCGCCTTGCCGGTCATGTTGCGCATCACGTCGCGATGGTACGAACCTGTGGCATCGAGCAGCAGAAGCGAATGGCCTGTGGGAGCGGTATCTATGACGACAAATTTACCGGAAGCTTCATCAAGTCGGCGCGAAAAGGCATGAAATACGGCCACTTCTTCGGTGCAGGGAGAGCGAAGGTCTTCTTCAAGCAGGGCCTTGCCCTGCTCATCGAGGTCTTTACCGCGAATCGCCATGACCTGCTGACGGTAGGCTTCGGTTTCAGCCTGTGGATCAATGCGGCTGAGCGTGAGTCGGCCGCCGGCATCTTGGACGGTTTGGTTTATGTGTGCGGCGGGATCGGTGGTGGTGAGATGCACTTGATGGCCGCGGTCGGCTAGAGCCAGGGCGAGGGCTGCGGCGATGGTGGTTTTGCCAACGCCTCCTTTGCCCAATACCAATATAGCACCATGCCCGGCCACTTCAATTTCGGTCAGCAGATCGTCCAGAGAGCCGTACGTGCATGGAGGCAAATCGGCGGCGGAAGCTTTTGGCGCTGCATCAGGCTGGAACATACTTCGCAGGGCAGATAGGCCCACGAGATTGACGGCTCGCAGCGGCACTTGGTGCAATGGTAATTGCCGCAGTACAGCGGGCATGTCTGCCAGGGCTTTGCGACCGCGGCTTTCCATGCTTTGCGCCAACGGATCGGCAGGATCGGCGGCGTGGAACACACCATTGATGATGAGACGCTGGTGGTTCAAGCCCAGATGCATTAAATCGGCACTGGTGCGGGCCGCTTCGGCCAGGGCTAGCGGTTCGGGGCGGCTTACCAGCACCAGTGTACTATGCTGCGGATCATGGAGTCTTTCGACGGCCTGCGCGTATTGCTTGCGCTGGGCCTGAAGGGCCGAAACCGGCCCCATACATGAAGCGCCATGCTTGTTGCCGTCGAAAAAGTCGGTCCAGGCCGCAGGTAGACTCAACAGCCGTAAAGTATGGCCTGTGGGTGCGGTATCAAAAATGATATGGTCATAGCTGGACGATGTTGCCGGATCGGTAAGCAGCATGGTGAATTGATCGAAAGCGGCAATTTCGGTGGTGCAGGATCCGGAAAGCTCTTCGGTCATGCTTTTAATTGCTTCCTCCGGCAAGACGCCGCGCATGGGGGCAATGGCCCGCTCGCGGTACGCTTCGGCAGCGGCGGCGGGGCGAATGTTCAGGGCCTCAAGGCGCGGGACACCTGTAATAGCGGTAGGAACCTGCTCGCCAATTTGGGTTTCAAATACATGCTGAATATTCGATGCGGGGTCGGTGCTTACCAGCAGCACTCGTTTGCCGGCATCGGCCAATGCCACAGCGGCGGCACAGGCAAGGGAGGTTTTGCCCACGCCTCCCTTACCCGTAAAAAATAGATAACGGCTGGCGTTAAGGATAAAATCGGCCTGGCTCAATTTGGTTTTCATAAAATCTCCTTGGCGTACCCCTGGGCTGCGGCCGGCGGCTAGGCAACGGACGCATGCCCTGCCAGCCGGCTATTTGCCGGACATTTCCAAAGCATCAAAAACCGGCTCAGCATCACCGATAATTTTGGTTGCCATCGCAAACCGCACAATCCGTACTGTCTCGAGTACTTTTTCGCGGGCAATGCCCTGGGTTTTGGCCTTATTTGCCATGGCGCGTATGCATGCGGAACTGGATGCGGCCAGCGCTGCAGCCAAATAGATCAGCGTGCGGGTTTGGTCATCGAGAGCCGGTGATTGTTCCGGCATCGCATAAGCGCGGGATCGCAGATGCTCGTAGACCATTTCCGAATCTACCCGGGAAAGTTTTTCTACTGCCGTCGGAATGGATCCCATGGCCTTACGCATACCGGCGAAAATCTGTTCCATTGTTGGTTGTTTTTGAGTGTCCATAGATGCACATCCTTTCAAAAAAGAGCTTAATACCTGTCGAACCCGGGTTAACTGCCGCAACAGGCGGTCTTATTTTTGGTTTTGATTCCAGCCTGAACAACATTTGCTCCGCCGCCGCAACAGTCTGACGACGCCGGGGGTTTTTCTTCCAGTACACGATGCGCCGTCCGCATGAAGTTGTCCCCCGCCAACATTTTTACCTGTTGTGCAATTTGCACCGCTGCGGATATTTCTTCGACGGATACTCCCAGCTTGACAAGCTCGGCATGGTGAAATTCAAAACATTGCTCACAGTTTGCCGCAACGGCCGCACCCAGCGAAACGAACTCCCGGGATAAGGCTGCCAGACCGGGCTTGGCGGACTTGCCATGTAAGCTCGCCACTCCTGCCATCGAGGCCAATTCAGCGCGACTGGGATAAACGGCCTGGCTGACCAATCTCCCATCAACCACAATTGCGGGCAAGGCTCCGGTTCCTGATTTGGCCAACAACTCTTTGATGGATGCATGGCGCACGAATTCCGCCGATTGGTGCGCAAGGTTATAGCGGCGCACATCAATCCCCTGGTTTTTGAGCCAGTCTAAATCAGCCGCAAAATGGACCAGTTTCGGATCTACCTCGGGACCGCAAACACCGGTGGAGCAGCACATGGCGGGATCGAACACTTCGAGCAACATTTTCATTTTCGTCTCCTTAAAAGCCGTTGCGCGCTGCGGCTGCATTGTGTACCTGCAATACGTCGGGCAGCGTTTCAATAAATCTCTTAATTTCGTCGCGTACGCGGCGATAATGAGCGAGGGCCTGCTCTTCGGTGGCGGCGGTCTTAGCCAGCATGGGTGGGTCATCAAACCCCACATGCACCACGCGCGTTTTTCCTGGGAACATGGGACATGTTTCGTGGGCGTGGCCGCAGACGGTGACGACATAATCGAATGGCACATGCGCCAGTGTGTTGACGTGTTTGGACGTGTGGTTGGAAATATCCACGCCGGCCTCGGCCATTACCTTGATGGCCCGGGCATTCATGCCGTGAGGTTCCACGCCGGCGGAATAGGCCTCGATAATGTCGGCCTTGAGCTTTTTGGCCCAGCCTTCGGCCATCTGGCTGCGGCACGAGTTGCCGGTGCATAGAAATAAGATGTTGAGTTTTTTGGGGGTCATAGCTTGTAGTTCCTTGTTAGTATATACGCCTACGCAGATATATAGTTCCAAAAAAATTACTCGCTGCGGCAACCGCCGGTATCATCACAACCACATCGCCCCAGAGCCTTGCTGTCGCGGCGCAGTTCAGGCACGGACTCAAAGCATTGCCCCAGGCACTTGAGCAGCCCTTGGTGCAGCGGCTCGGTAGCCGGGGCCAGGCGATAGTGCATCCATAGCCCTTCACGCCGGGCCTTTACCAGGCCGGCCTTGCGTAAATAGGCCAAATGGCGTGAAACCTTCGGCTGCGAAAGCTGCAGCACGCGCACCAGGTCGCACACACACAATTCGCCTTCCAGCAGCAGATGCAAGATGCGCAGGCGGGTGCGGTCGGCAAAAGCCCGGAATATTTGGTCTGGCGAGATGGTGCGCTGCAACGTCTTCATGCGTATTAGTATATATGCTTGGGCGTATGTAGTCAAGCGCAGCGCATAGGGGCAAATGGTGCGCTATGTTGGTAAGGATCCGACGCACGCAGCGTGCCGACGCGCGGCACGGCTACGCGCAAATTACACCAGGTCGAAGCGATCGAGGTTCATTACTTTGGCCCATGCGGCTATAAAGTCGTGGACAAATTTCTTGTGCGCATCGGCGGCGGCGTATACCTCGGCGAGGGCACGCAATTCGGAATGCGAACCAAAGAGTAAATCCACCCGGCTGGCAGTCCACTTGGGCTTGCCGGTGCTGCGATCGCTGCCTTCAAAGGCGCTGTCGCTGCCGGCGATGGGCTTCCAGACGGTTCGCATGTCGAGCAGGTTGACGAAAAAGTCGTTGGTAAGCGTGCCGGGCCGATCGGTAAACACGCCGTGACGGGAGCGTTCAAAGTTGGCGTTGAGCACGCGCATACCGCCTACCAACACCGTCATTTCGGGTGGGGTGAGCGTAAGGAGTTGTGCTTTATCAATCAGCAGCATATCGGCCAGCGAGCCGGTGTGGCCCTTGGCGTAATTGCGGAAGCCATCGGCAATGGGTTCGAGCACGGCAAACGACTCGGCATCGGTTTGCGCGGCGGCGGCATCGGCTCGGCCGGGCGTAAAGGGTACGCTTGCCGCCACGCCGGCATTTTTGGCGGCTTGTTCAACCGCCGCACAACCGGCGAGAACAATAATATCGGCGAGTGAAACTGTTTTGCCATCCTTTGCGGCGGCGTTAAAGGCTTTTTGAATGCCCTCAAGCACGCCAAGCACTTTGGCAAGCTGGGCTGGCTCGTTGACGGGCCAATTTTTTTGCGGAGCCAGCCGGATGCGTGCGCCATTGGCGCCGCCGCGCTTGTCGCTGCCGCGGAAGGTGGCGGCCGACGACCACGCGGTGTAAACAAGTTCAGAAATGGTCAGGCCCGATGCCAGGATGGAGGCCTTGAGGGAGGCGACATCTTTTTCGTCCACGAGTTTGTGGGCAACCTTTGGAATGGGGTCCTGCCAGATTAATTCTTCAGCGGGCACTTCAGGGCCGAGATAGCGGGATCGCGGGCCCATGTCGCGGTGGGTAAGCTTGAACCAGGCGCGGGCAAATGCATCGGCAAACTTGTCGGGGTGCTGATAGAAGTGCCGCGATATTTTTTCGTAGATGGGGTCAAATCGCAGCGACAGATCGGTGGTGAGCATCGTGGGCGCATGACGCTTGCTCGGGTCGTGCGCGTCGGGCACGGTGCCAGCGCCGGCGCCGCCCTTGGCCGTCCATTGAAACGCCCCCGCCGGGCTTTTGGTAAGCTCCCACTCATAACCAAAAAGTGTTTCGAAGAAATTGTTGCTCCACTGCGTGGGTTTGTTGGTCCAGGTTACTTCGGGGCCGCCGCCGATGGTGTCGGCGCCTTTGCCGCTGCGAAAACTGCTCTGCCA